>CALREZ010000017.1:0-4448 GCA_943356445.1 Candidatus Nomurabacteria bacterium | reverse complement strand
CCGCGCAAAATAAACCGGGAGATTATCTTTGGAGATTGAACGCAACGGATGAAGCGCAAAATGAGATTCACGAAGAATTTACCAACCTGACTTTTGAAGAAGCGCTGTCCCGCGCAAAAGAAATGCTTGGCAAAAAAACTTCCGCTAAAAAAACAATTACGGGAGTTTCCATTTTCGGCAAAGCAAGCCACGCCCCCGTTTGTTATTGGAACAAATTTACACCGAATAAAGACCCAAACAAATCAGGAACGCACTGCTTGGCGGTGACCCTATAAAAATAACCCCGCGGTCGCGACAGCGACTTTGCGGGGTTTTCATTTACCATCTTTGTTCCATGAGACTAAAAAGACTTGGGGAATAACTTTCGGTCATAGTATTCCCTACTTGCGGACGCGCAATATACATGCGGCGAGTATTATTCACGCAAAATACAGAGTCGCTTCTTTCTACCTTTTTCGGCCCGCAAATAACAACCGGTTCAAAACCGAGAACTTCTTCCGCAATCTCCGATAAAAGCGAGATGGAATCTTTGTATCCCTTTCGTACCTTTCTTGCGTCGTCCCAACACCACTCGGCATCGGGAAGATCCATCAAAAACATTCCTCCCGAAATGACAGCATCTATCGTTCCTTTTACACAACGATTTTTCAATTCCGCAAAGCTATCGGATAAGTCATTCGTAAATTGTTCCCGATATCTTTCTCTCAAAAATTTCGTCGGATCCTGGTGACTGAGAAAAGAAATGTTTTTCTTTGTTTTCTTTTCTCTTCCGACGGCAAATACGGAAGTGCAGTCATACAGATAGCGGGTCAATTTATCGCGGGAACTGACGGAAGAAATGACATATGTTTCGGGACCGGCAGTTTTGGCGTTGATATTTTTCCATTCGGTCGGCTTCGCATAAAAATCCACATTTTCAGCATCATTCGCTTGGTGGTCAAAACTCGGACTGAGCAGTATTTTGCACAGATCCGGTTCTGTTTTTTCAAAATCGCGAAACGTTCCAAAGCACGCAATAATGCCTTTTTCTCCCTTTTTCAAGTGTTCCAAACAGAGAGGATTTTTCTTAAAAACTTTCATAAGGTTCCTCCTTTCAAATAAACCATTCTATTTTCAAAATACACATAAAAGATGATTATGTCAAACTTCTTGAATCTGAAAAAAAATCCGCCATAAGGCGGATTTTTTCTTTATTTCATTTTTTCTCTCAAATACTCGGGGAGTTTTTCTATCGCAACTCGGTCTTGCTTCATGGTGTCGCGATCGCGAACCGTGACGGCATGATCGTTGATTGTTTCAAAATCAACCGTAATGCAGTAAGGCGTTCCGATCTCGTCCTGTCGGCGATAGCGTTTGCCGATAGACTGCGTTTCATCATACTGGCAGACAAATTCTTTTTTGAGCGTATCAAATATCGGTTTCGCGACAACGGAAAGTTCTTCTTTCTTGGAGAGCGGCAAAATGGCGACTTTGATGGGGGCAAGGTGCTTCGGAAGGCGTAAAACGCTTCTTACTTCTCCATCCACAGCCTCTTCGTCATAAGAAGTGCAAAGAATGGAGAGAATGGTTCTATCCAAACCAAAAGTCGGTTCTATCACGTGAGGAATAAATTTTTGCTTCTCCGCCTCGTCAATGTATTCCAAGGAAACCGTGCTTTCTTTTTGATGATTCGCAAGATCAAAATCCGTTCGGTAGGCAATGCCATAGAGCTCTTTTCTTCCGAAAGGAAAATCAAATTCAAAATCTATCGTGCGTTTGGAATAATGCGCCAAATCTTCGGAAGGTACCTCCAGTTCATGAATATCTTGCTCCCGGAGTCCGATATCTTTCATCCATTCTGTCATTTGTTCGCGCCAGTATTCAAAATGTTCTTTCCAATCTTCGGGTTTTACGAAATATTCAATTTCCATCTGTTCAAACTCGCGAGTGCGGAAAATAAAGTCGCGCGGAGTAATCTCGTTTCTGAAGGCTTTTCCGATCTGCCCCAAACCGAACGGCATTCGCGGATGGAACGAGTCAACGATATTTTTAAAGTTCACAAACATTCCCTGCGCCGTTTCAGGACGAAGATATACGGTAGAAGAAGAGTCTTCTACGGCTCCGGCCGAAGTTTTGAACATCATATTGAACTGACGTTCTTGCCCGAGTTTCCCTTTGCAGTCAGGGCACGCGCCACCGTCTACCTGATCGGCGCGGAATCTTTTTTTGCATTTCTCGCATTCCACCAATGGATCAGTGAAGGTCGCCACATGCCCGGCCGCCTCCCAGACTCTGGAATTCATGAGTATCGCCGCATCTACGCCGTACATATCGCTTCGGTCTTCCACAAAACGCTTCCACCACATATCTTTGACGTTCTTTTTGAGCGCAACGCCGAGCGGCCCGTAGTCCCAAGTACCGGCAAGTCCTCCATAAATTTCAGACCCGCGATAAATAAATCCTCGTCTTTTTGCGAGCGATTCAACTTTTTCCATAGTTACTTTTTCTTTTTCCATATCTCTATTTTTACCATATTTTAGACAAAAGAAAAAGCGCCGAATAATACGGCGCTTTCTGTCAGCAGAGAAAACTAACAACCACCGGCATATGGACCAATTCCAATAGCCACCGAATTCGGCGCCCCCGCGGGGGTGGATACGCACTGGCCGTTATTATCATAACCGTTGGGATACGTGACATTGCCATTGCAACGGTTTTTATTTACAAATGGACCGAAATTTCTGAGGTCTTCCGGGGTTCTGTAAAATAAAATGCAATAACTCGCGCCGCCGGTCGGAGCGGTATACAAATACCCGCTATCTCCCCCAAGATTTTTCGGATCTTTCGCTCCGGTCAAATAAGGGGACATCGCCGTGCTCAAATCCGCCGCATTGGGAGTATAAATATCGTTGGGACTATAGGAAGGAGAGTCAAAAGAAGTCCAAGCGCCGTGAGTATCGGGATAGTGTCCGTTATCATCGTAATAAAATTCAACCGCTTTTTGCACCTGCCGCAAATCGGCAAGTCTTCTTATATCTCTGGATCTCAAACGCGCTTTGTTGAGATTTGTCATGACGGTAGCAGAAAGCAAACTGATGATGGCAATCACCACGAGCAGCTCAATTAAGGTAAATCCTCGTATTTTTTTCATTTTTTGTGGGTTATCGGCTGCCCTAAAGGAATAGCCGGCGAAGATGAATGGGTGCCTCCCGATCCGCGGAACAAGACAAAAAAGGTAAGAGCCAGACAGATGCAAAAAATAATAATAAGGATGCGTTCCGCCCCGCGTTCTCCTTTTGCCAGGCCGGTCTTTATCAAAAAACGAATAAGCCAGCCCCCAGAAGAAGGTGCGTTCTGAACGGCATAATTGGCAGAAACGTATTTCGGCCGTTCTTCTCCTATAAATTCAACCTGTCCCATTTTTTTATTTTATCATACCTTTCCAAGAAAAGGAAAAGGAGGCACGATACTCCTTATTTTTTTGAAATCGTCGCGATAATAGCTCCATGATCGCTTATGCCAAAACGGAGAGACACATCGGAAACTTCGTATTCGGGAGTGGAAAAAATCCCGTCAACCATCAGGTATTTTACTTCGTCAGGATTGCGATGCAGCTTCTGATCCAAGGAAGTTGCGTATTCGGCGGGGATATTATCTTTAAAGTTCCTGGAAAGTTCATCAAAAATTTCCCCGCCTCGCGGAGCATTGAAGTCTCCGGCAAAAACAATGCCGTTCTTGAACTCTTCCATTTTTATCAACAAATTTTTCAAATCCCGACGCTGACGATCGTCAGTATTGCCATGCGGAGTCCAAGTAAAATGAGTCGTGCCAAGAACGTAAGAAATTCCACCGACATCAACAACCAAAGAAAGCAAAACATCCGCGACTGTATCTTCCCCTCCTTCAACGTATTTTACGTACACCGGAATATCTTTCGGTCCTCTTTTATAGTATTGCAAAAGCGTTTTTTCAACGGGAAGTTTTGTAAGTATCGCCACCCCCATGGAAATAATTTCCGTGGGATTCTCAAAAGAGTCCGGCCACTGAAACATCTCCGCAAAAAAGCCCTTCATGCCGAGTTCTTTTTCAAACAACGGAATATCTCTTTCAAAAACTTCCTGCAAACAAACAACGTCCGCATTTTGTTCTTTCAAAAAAGGAAGTACCGTATCATAATGCCTGTCTCGTTCAATGTTCACCGAAACAAAATGAATTGATGAAGAATTTTCCATTTTTTTATTATTTTTCCAAAGACTTTATTTCATCGCGTAAAATTGCGGCAGTTTCAAAATCCAGCTCTTTCACGGCTTCCGCCATCTGTTTGCGTTTGACTTTCAAAAGCTTTTCCATGTCTTTCCCAAAGACAGCACGGTCGGTGGCAAGGTTGGCATTCACGGCTTTTTCATGGGCGCTTTCAAGATGTTCCGTTATGTCATGGTTATGTTTGATAATAGTTTGCGGAGTAGTGG
>CALREZ010000016.1 GCA_943356445.1 Candidatus Nomurabacteria bacterium | reverse complement strand
ACCGGCGATAATATCGCATTATAGGAGATACATTTGACGGGCTGGATTGATACCGCTAGCTGTGTTATTATAAAAAAATATGAAAAAGCAAAATAAAGAAAACAAGAATGAAATTATTGTTTTTCAAAATAAATCCGGAGCAATAGAATTCAAGGGGGACTTTGAAAAGGAAACCTTATGGGCAACGCAAATGCAAATTGCTAATGCTTTTGATATAAATATCAGAACCGTTAATGAACACATAAAAAATATTTACAAAACGGAAGAGCTTTCTGAAAAACCAACTATCCGGAATTTCCGGATAGTTCAAAGAGAGGGGAAACGAGAAGTGGAACGTGACGTACAGCACTATAATCTTGATATGATTCTCTCTATTGGGTATCGCGTAAATTCAAAAAAAGCAACCATGTTCCGTCAATGGGCGACAAAAACTTTGCGACAGCATATTACCGAAGGATATACCATCAACAAAAAACAGCTTGCGAAAAATTATGACGCCTTTTTATCGGCAGTGGAGGAGGTGAAAAAACTATTGCCATCAGGCGGGCAAATGGGGACGGACGACGCATTGGATCTGATAAAAATGTTCGCTTCCACGTGGCTTTCTCTTGAAGCGTATGACGAAGAAGCCCTCCCGAAAACAGGCGCTGAGAAAAAACACGTGAGCGTAACCGCCGAAAATATTCAAACAGCGCTCGCTCAGCTGAGATTGGAATTGATCTCACAAAGAGAAGCGAGCGAATTATTCGGAGTGGAAAAACAAGAAGAAAGCATTTCCGGAATTATCGGCAATGTTTTTCAATCATTCGGCGGAAATGATCTCTATCCGACGCTGGAAGAAAAAGCGGCGCATCTTTTGTATTTCATGGTAAAAAACCATCCGTTTATTGATGGAAATAAACGAAGCGGAGCGTTCTCTTTCGTCTGGTTTTTGCAAAAGGCTAAGATATTAAACGTTGCAAAAATAACCCCGGAAGCTTTGACATCTCTCACATTGCTGGTGGCGGAAAGCAACCCCCATGATAAAGAACGCATGATAGGACTGATTTTGATGTTACTCAAAAGATAGAATAATATAGGTACAAAAAACCTTGTTTTTTAGTAGGGAAAAGGTATAATGATGAGTACTATGAATGATGATAAAGAATACTTGAGTCAAGAAAAATACGATGAGCTCAAAAAAGAGCTTGAATACTTGCGTTCAACGGGACGAAAAAAAGTCTTGGTTGATCTTGAGTATGCAAAATCGCTCGGCGACCTCTCTGAGAATGCCGAATATCATGAAGCAAGAAGCAAGCAGGCGGAACTGGAAGACCGCATTGCCGTTCTTGAACCTTTGTTAAAATCAGCGGTAATCGTTGCCCACATGGACTCCGATGTCGTTTCCATGGGGTCAAAAGTCGTTCTCCAGAAAGAGGGAGACAAAGAACCGCGTTCCATTGAGATCGTCGGCACGGAAGAAGCGGACGTGGAAAAGGGAAAGCTCTCAAACAAATCTCCTCTCGGACAAGCCATAATGGGAAAGAAAAAAGGCGAACCGGCTTCGTTGAAAACACCGAGCGGGGAAACCATTTCTTACCATATTATTGACGTTCGTTAGAACGCTAGCAAAAACATAAATGTCCTCATTTTTGGAAGAGGTTCGTGATGAACGGATCAAAAAATTAAACGTACTCAAAGAGAAGGGCGCGAAGCCGTATCCTGTTTCCACGAAACGGGATTATTCGCTTGCTCAGGTTCTCAAAGAATTTGACTCTCTTGCGGAAGAAAAAAAAACCGTAACGCTTGCCGGACGAGTCATGGCTTTGCGCGGGCAGGGAGCGCTTCTTTTTTTCAATATAAACGACGGTACCGGATTGTTCCAAGGTTTGCTTAAAAAAGACGAGATGGACGAAGCGGTATTTTCTCTCTTTCAGGATATTGTTGACCTCGGGGATTTC
Source organism: Candidatus Nomurabacteria bacterium (assembly GCA_943356445.1). GTDB lineage: Bacteria > Patescibacteriota > Minisyncoccia > Phycocordibacterales > CAIJYI01 > CAIJYI01. Next base: position 21,692 of record CALREZ010000016.1, on the reverse strand, counting down.
ATAGAAGCAACCGGAACGCTTTTTACGACGAAACGCGGCGAAAAGACGTTGCAGGTTTCGGAATGGAACATGCTTTCAAAAAGCCTTCGCCCGCTTCCCGACAAATGGCACGGATTGCAGGATGTGGAAGAACGCTTCCGCAAACGATACTTGGATATTTTGATGTCGGAAGAAGTAAAAAACCGTTTTGTCGCCCGTTCCAAATTCGTGTCAGAACTTCGCATCGCGCTTGATGGGGCGGACTTTTTGGAAGTGGAAACTCCGATACTTCAGTCTATCGCCGGCGGCGCTACCGCCAAACCGTTTGAAACGCATCACCACGCGCTTGATATGAGTCTTTTCTTGCGTATTGCTCCGGAGCTGTATTTGAAAGAATTGCTCGTCGCGGGAATGCCGAAAGTGTATGAAATCGGACGTTTGTTCAGAAATGAAGGGATTGATGTTACGCATAATCCGGAATTCACTACGGTGGAATTTTATGAAGCCTACGCGGAAGCTTCCAAACATATGGCGTTCTTGGAAACACTGCTTCGTTCTCTCGTTGAAAAAACAGTCGGGGGAATGAAAATCATTTTCGGAGAACACGAAATAGATTTTGGGAAAAAATTTGAGATCGTTTCTTTCTTTGATCTTATTGAAAAATACTCGGGGCTGAAAGATCCGGCGAAACTTTCTTTTGACGAACTCGCCATTGAAGCGAAAAAACTCGGCGTGGAAGTAGGGAAGGGAGAGGGAATAGAAAAGATCTTTGACGCCATTTACAAAAAATATGTCCGTCACGAACTTATCCAGCCGACCTTCATCAAAGACTATCTGCTCGCTTTTTCTCCTCTAGCAAAAAAACAGGAAGAACACCCGGAAATGATAGAACGCTATCAGCTTGTCGTCGGAGGTCTGGAAGTCGTCAACGGTTTTTCGGAATTAAACGATCCGCTTGACCAGAGAGAACGCTTCACCGAACAGGAAATAAGCCGTGGCGCGGGAGACGAAGAAGCCCAGCCAAAAGACGAAGAATATATTGAAGCCATGGAATACGGCATGCCGCCGGCGGGAGGCGTCGGACTTTCCATTGACCGCATGATCATGCTCATCACGAATACGAAAAATATCAGAGAAGTGATACTGTTCCCGACGCTCAGACCGAAACAATAGGACAAAAAAAAGCGCCCCGATGTCGGGGCGCTTTTGTGCAAGACTACGCTATCAAATGTAAAAATGAATGCGCGTAGGTCAAGAATACAAAACCGAAGCAGCTTACTACCAAGGTGGCAGCCAAACAGGCAAAGACCATGGCGGCAAAAAGACTGGGCGGGTAATCATTAACTTCAGCCACGGCATCGTCTTTAGCAAAATCGCATTTTCTGGCTATCGCAAACACTATCAGCGAAGCGATGATGGCCGTCGTGAAGGCCCAAAGAGCATTTGTTCCCAAAAAAGTAAAAAGTACGAAAGATGCAAATGCACCGGTGGCGGTTGATAGGCCATCGCCGATCAAATTCAGTTTTCTCGTTTTCATGGTGCGTCTCCTCAAAGAGCAGGTGAATATCGCTTTTTATATTATCATTATTTGATTATTTTGTCAACTTTCTCTCGCTCCCGTTTTCCTCTATAATTGTCCATACTATGGCAACAAAAAACTGGGGATTTGATCTGAAGAATCTTGATACGAGCATTCGTCCGACCGACGACTTTTTTCATTACGCGGTCGGAGGGTGGCTCAAAAAAAATCCTTTGCCGGCAACGGAAGCCTCGTGGGGGATTTTTTCCGTACTCCGCCAAGATAATCGGAAGAGACTGAAAGCGATAGTGGACGAACTTTCCGCCGAGAAAAAACCGGAGAATGGGAGCGACGCGCAGATGGTTCGCGATCTGTATCTTTCGGGAATGAACGAAGCAAAACGAGAGAAAGACGGGGTGAAACCGATCCTTCCCATTGAAAAGAAAATCAATGAAATTAAAAAAACTGAGGAGATAATTCCGCTTCTCGCTTACTTGCACAACCTCGGTTTTGACGGGCTCTTCGGTTTTTACATTGACCAGGACGAACGACATAACGAGAAAAACATTCTTTATCTCGGGCAGAGCGGTCTTTCGCTCCCTGACCGCGATTTCTATTTGAAAGACGATGAAGACTCTAAACGCGTGAGAGAAGCGTATAAAAAATATGCGGTGAAGATGTTCCGGCATTACGGAAAAAAAACAAAGGAAGCGGAGAGTGCGATGGAAGCGGTTTTAAAAGTGGAAACCGAACTCGCAAAACATTCCATGACGAGCGTTGAACTGCGGGATATTGAAAGCCAATACAATAAACGAACCGTTCAAAAACTTTCCAAGGAAGCTCCCGGCGTTGACTGGGAAAAATACTTTAAACTGGTTGGAGCGGGAAAATTGGAAGAGCTTATCGTGGCGCAGCCGGTCTTCATGAAAAGGATCGGAGAACTTCTCGGAGAAGTTTCACTTGAGGAATGGAAGTCCTATTTCTTCTGGCACGTACTGAACGGAGCGGCCGGCTTCTTGGATAAAAAATTCGTCACGGAACATTTTATATTTTACAGCACGACCCTTGCCGGAATTAAAAAACAGCGTCCGCTCTGGGAAAGAGTAACCGGATTCGTTGACGCAACTATCGGCGACGCGCTCGGAAAGCTCTATGTGGAGCGATATTTTGATCATGAAGCCAAGAAGAAAATAAACGAGCTCGTGGATAATCTTTTTGAAGCTTATCGCGAGAGGATAGAGCAGCTGGACTGGATGACGCCAAAAACCAAAAAATTGGCGTTGAAAAAACTTTCTGCGATTACGAGGAAGCTCGGATATCCCGACAAATGGAAAGGATATAAAGGGTTGGTTATTACCCCCGACTCCTATATTGAAAATTACTGGCGGATTCATGAGTTTGAGTCAAAACGGATCCTTCGGAAATTGAAAAAGAAACCGGATCTCAAAGAGTGGCATATGACCGTACCGACCGTAAATGCGTATTACAATCCTGTCGTGAACGAAATCGTTTTTCCGGCAGGCATCATGCAGCCGCCGTTCTTTGACCCGAAAGCGGACGACGCGGTGAACTACGGCGCTATCGGCTCAGTTATCGGACATGAGATCACACACGCTTTTGATGACCAAGGAAGACAATTTGACGAAACGGGAAATTTCAAAAATTGGTGGACAGACGAAGACAAGAAAAAGTTTGAAGAGAAAGCAAAAGTGCTGGAAGAAGAATTCAACGGGTATGTCGCGATAGATGATATGAAAGTGAACGGCTCGCTCACGCTCGGAGAAAATATCGCCGACCTCGGAGGAACAACCCTCGCTTTTGCCGCTTTCAAAAAATCGCAAGAAGGGAAGGAACGGGTTATTTTGGACGGCTTTACTCCCGAGCAGAGATTTTTCCTGGGCTGGGTCATGTTTGAATGCGATCAAGTCCGTCCTAAACTTTTGAGGAAAATTGTGGTGACCGACCCGCATTCTCCCGCCGTTTTCCGCATCAACGGCCCCGCTTCCAACATGCCGGAATTTGCCGAGACGTGGGGTGCGAAACCGGGAGATAAGTTGTATCGGGAACAGGAGAAGAGGGCGAAGATATGGTAGATAGAGAAGAAAGGAATAAGTAAAAAGAGAAAAGAAAAGCCCTCGCAATTGCGAGGGCTTTTTGTAATATTAGACGATGAAAACCAAAAAGAGCAGCTTGACGGTTATTAACAAAAGAGCACCGAAAAATAGTAATGAGAAATCATGTTTGCTTATCGTATCAAACGTTATTTTTTCTTTATATATTCTTATCGCGTTCTTTCCGATAACGTAACCTGTCCAGCAGGTTACTATGACGAACCAGAAAGCAATAAAATGCGTCAGGTTGTGAGAAAGAGAAGCGAGCGCCAGCTGGTTAAAAACGATGGCTCCAAAAAGACATCCCCAGAAAATAAAAAGGGTGCTGGATAAAATCTGTACAAAAGAACGGCCGTTCATGGAGATCTCCTTGAGTAAAAACTTTTTTTCCTTTGTAAGGATAACCTTTGCTTTTACTTATGTCAACACTTCCGACGCGGCGCGTTTTTTGGTATAATACACCCCATGAAAAACAAAAGGATTCTTTTAAAACTCTCGGGAGAAGCGCTTTCAGGGAAGGCGAACGACCAGAAGTATTCCGAGGAAATGTTTAAAAACATTGCCGACCAAATCAAACAACTGCAGGCGGAAAAAGTGGAGATCGGAATCGTGGTCGGAGGAGGAAATCTCTTTCGCGGACGAGATCTTTCCGGATTGCCTGGCGTCAAACGCATGACCGCCGACTACATAGGAATGCTCGGTACGGTTCAAAACTCCCTTGTGCTTCGCGATTACTTTGAAAGTCAGGGAATGGAAGCTCGCGTATCATCGGCCATCGGCATGCGCCGCGTGTGCTCCGAGATGATGCAGGCGGAAGTGGAGGATCATCTGAAAGAGGGAAGGATTGTCATTTTCGCCGCCGGTCTCGGGGCTGCTTACTTCTCCACCGATTCCAACGCGGTTCAGCGTTCGCTGGAAATCGGAGCCGACATGCTCGTTATGGCCAAGAATGGAGTTGATGGAATTTACACGGCAGACCCGAAGACCGATCCGAACGCCAAGAAAATTGACCGAATGAAATCCATTGAAGTCTTGGAACAGAATTTGAAAGTAGCCGACGCTTCGGCGGTTGCTCTGGCAAAAGAACATAAGCTTATGATAAAAGTCATCGCCATGAACGCGATCTTTGATGCTTTTAACGAGAAGATCGGTTCGGTGATCTTACCGGAATAATACGAATAAAAACATGGAAGAAAAAAAAACTTTTAATAAAATCATTATTGTTGCGGCGATAGCCGTGGCCGCGGGATTAGCCTTCGCTTTTTATTCAAATCCGGGAACAGCGCCGGTGCAAAAAGAAAACGTTCCTGCAGAAAAAATAACAACAACTGCGGATACTGTCGAGACTTCCGCGGATAAAACCGTAGAAACTAATAATAAAAAAAGCATGAATACTATCACCTTGGACACCAGTATGGGGAAGATCGTTTTTGAAACCTACAACAACGACGCCCCGAAAACCGTTGAGAATTTTGTAACGCTCGCAAAAAAAGGATTTTATAACGGCATCATCTTCCATCGCGTCATCAGCGGATTTATGATCCAAGGAGGCGACCCGACCGGAACCGGAATGGGAGGCCCGGGATATAAGTTTGAGGACGAGTTGAATCCGAATACCGCATCCTATAAAGCGGGATACAAAAAAGGAGTTGTCGCTATGGCAAATGCCGGCCCAAATACGAACGGAAGCCAATTCTTTATCATGCTGGAAGATTATCCGCTCCCGAATGCGTACACGATTTTCGGAAAAGTCGTTTCCGGACAAGAAGTTGTTGACGCGATAGGGAAGGTGCAGACCGGAGCGAACGATAAACCTCTTACCCCCGTCGTCATAAATTCGGCAACGGTTTCAGAATAAAAGATAAACATCTTTACATGGACCGAAGAAAAAATTTGTGCGAGTGCACCGAGGTTATCGCGAGAGCGATTATCTTGGATGAGAAAAAAGAAAAAATGCTGTTTTGCGCGCCGATCAGCAAACGCTATTACTATCTCCCCGGAGGACATGTTGAGTTTGCGGAAACGTCAAAGAAAGCCTTGAGAAGAGAACTCTTGGAAGAGATTGGAATAAAAACAACAGACGCGCAATTCTCTTTTGCCGGAACAAGCGAAAATACTTTTACGCAAAAAGGGCAGCAAAGGCATGAGATAAATCTGTACTTCGCCGCGGACAAAATGATCTTGGGAGAAGAAGTGTCTTCAAAAGAGGAGCACATCCTCTTCTCTTGGATACCGCTTTCTGAAATTTCCAAATTTCCGATACTCCCCGAATCCGTCAAAAGAAAGTGCGAGGAACTCGCAAAAGAGGGAGCCGTTTCGTGGAATGACGTCTAAAAATTATCCATGAATTTCAGAACAAAAAGAACGCTTGAAAAATATAACCGATACAGGGAAGACTTTGCGGGCAAAAAACCGAAGTGCGATTTTTGCGTTGAAAATCCGGACAATAAAAAACTTATTTTTTCCTATTGGAAAATACTGAAAAACATATTCCCTTACGACCAGATCGCCGAAGAACATGATCTCATTATTCCAAAACGCCACTTCAGAAAAGAATCCGAAATGACTGAAGAGGAGAGAGCCGAGCTTGTTCACATAAAAACCCACCGGCTTTCAAGGGGAAAGAAATATGATTTTATCTGGGAGAACTTTGCCCACATGAGAAGCGTGGAGCACTACCATCTTCATTTGCTCCGATTTAAGAGAAAGAAATAAATTGTATTACGTTTATCTTCTTACCTGCGCTGATAACACCTTCTACTGCGGTATCACGACCGATCTTGACCGCAGAATAGAAGAACATAACCGTTCGCCTCTTGGCGCCAAGTACACCAAAGGCCGGCGTCCGGTCGTTTTGGCGTACGCGAAAGAATACGAGAACAGAAGCGAAGCCTCCAAAGAAGAAGCGAGAATAAAGAAACTGACAAAGGAAGAAAAGGAAAAATTGATGAAGACTTGACAAGGTTGACTAAATAGTGTTATTGTGTTTTTGGCTTGAAATCGGAGGATGAGATATGAGGAGAAAAAAGTATCGGGGCGAGATAAACATCCGAGCGATATTGGAAGCGTTGAGCGAAGCGGAGCGATTTCTGGAAAGCAATGATGCGGAAGATAAAAAGCTCGGTACGTCCATGAAAAGATTTTTTCAAAAACTTCTTACGAGAAGACAAAAAGAATTGCGGGAAGCGGTTGAGAAGTCGGCGAAGCGGCAAAGACAAAAGATCTGGCGAGAAGATGGGAAATAAGAAGAGAGAAAGACGGCCGCTGAGTGTAAGCTCGGCGGCTTTTTTGCAGCAAACGATCCGTTAGAAAAAAGAAGTTTATTTTGTTATACAAATGTTTCGGAGCGGGTTACAAACCCGCTCCGGCGGGCTAAGTGCTATCTTCCGGGTGTGGATCCCGGGTCAAGCCCGGGATGACGATAAAAAAGTCGGCTGACAAAGCGAATTTAGAGGTATTACCCTACGTCTCGGTTTTGAACGCGAAGGCGAGCATTTTGACGCTTTGAGCAAAAACTTGACTTGATGTTGTTTAATGTGTCTTTATGAGTAAAATTGAAAAAAGACCAAAACCCTTAAAAATGGCAATCCGCCGGCTGGCGGACGGAAAGTCGGTTTTTGAGGTAATTTTGATGATAATGAGCATGGAGTAAAACGACGGCGGAAGCGCGCGGGGCGGGGGAATTTTTTCTGAAAAAAATTTTGTCATTTTTTTTGCGAATTATTATTTTTCTTGTTCGGAATGATCGGCGAGCATAGCCAATGGGTATCTTCGGGGGAGTGGTCTTATCGGCCCAATCAGAGCTTTATTTTTTATTTGCCAACGTCGCACAATATATCTTTTACGACGTTATCATTCTTCTTTTCCATATAAGGCTCTTGAAAAAGTCCGCTTGTTTTTGAGCGGACTTCCCTTCAGCTTATTAAAAACTTTTTGAAATTATTTTCCCGGGAGGAATGGAATGATATTTTTCCAGAAAATATCTATGATGATATGGTTCCAAACAAACATCCCTGCCCCGACCAGATAATCGCTCCAAAGGGTCTTCAGGGCATCTATCGTTTTGGTCAGTATGTCTTTTATTTGAGGATGAGAGTCCACGTATCCGCGGACGTCTATTTTGAAGTACCAAACGATGACGCAGAAAATAATAAAAAGGACGATAATCTGCATGAAGCCTGATTGAGTGTTTTGTTTGTGGGTCATGGTTTTTAAGAAAAAATTTTCAATATGTAATTCTATTCAGTTTATGAATAACAACTTGGATTCCGGCTCAAGGCCGGAATGACGGGGTATAATTATAAATTCGGCAGATAGGCTTCGGGGTCAAGGTAAGCATTCTTCGCGGTCGCCAGAGGCATGGTGAATGTTCTTCCCGAACATGATTTGCTGGGCAAGGTTCCGACCGCCACACCGTCGGAAGCAAAAAGACTGAAGTGCAAATGCGGGCCGGTGGAGTACCCGGTATTGCCGCTGTATCCGACCAGATCTCCCAGTTCAACACGCTGCCCTTCGGAAACTTTAATCAAAGAAAAATGGCCGAAGAGCGAGGTGAGCCCGTTATCATGTTTGATAAGCACCCATTTTCCGTAAGAAGCTTTCGGACAGGCAACGTCCGTATCTCCTGTACCGATAATAACGCCGCTAGCCGGAGAAACAATCTTTGTACCGACACTGGCGCGAAGATCCATTCCGTTGTGCGCTCCGGAAGCATACAAACGAACGGAATCTTTTGTTACGCCGAAGTGCTGGGTAATGAAAGGATTTTCCAGAGGCCAAGAAAGGATTTTTATTCCCGCGGTCGGGATCTCCTTTTGGCTCAGCTGCTTGGTTAATTGCGATTCGTAATCGGCGAGTTCTTTTTCAAAAGCTTGTTTTTTGGCGAGGTTGGCGTCCAGGATTTTCTGATAGCTGACTTCTCTGTTTTTGGTGAGAGCAAGGAGATTATTCTTTTCTTTCTTTGCAATATCAAGAATGGTTTTTTGGTCGGTCAATTGAGTTTGGTATCCGGCAAGCTGCTTTTTTTGCGATTCAATTTTCTCTTTTTGTTTGGTAAGCGTTTCTTTGTACGACTGCAATTCTTTGAGATGAGAATTTACTTCCTCTCTGATCTTTGAGAGCTGCATGGACTCGTCCAGAATATCGGAAAGTTTGTTGTCAGAAAGCGCGATTTCAAGGATGGTTCGCGAATCGGTCTGATCAATCGTACGGAGCACTTCTTTAACGGCTTCCGTAGACGCGTTGGCTTTCGCTTCGGTGTCTTTTATCTCATAAGAGACTTCTTGAAGGTTCAGAGAGGTCGCCTCAATTTGTTTCTGGGTCAGTTTGATGCTGGTGCTCATTTTTTGACGGTCAATATCAAGAGCCTTAACGGTATTCTGCAAAGTTTTGGTCTCTTTTTGGGTGAAGTCCAGCTGTTTTTGGTAGGTGTCTATCTGCGCTTTTATCTGATCCAGCTCGCTATTTTTTTGAGTAATTTTATTCCGCAGATCTTCTTCCGGATTTGCCGTCGGCGTCGTGCCGTCTGTCGGATTTTCTCCGAAAGAAATGTAAGGGAAACATACCAAAAACAAAAAAAGAAAAACGGAAAGAATTTTTTCCGAGTTCCCTCTTTTGATTTTGGTTTGTTTAAAAAGCATCGTTGTTTCCTCTAAATAAATTGCACAATATATTATCTATTGTGTCAAGTACGCTTCTTTTTTGCTAGGCTTCGTGTCCGAGAGATATTTTGAGCAGCTGACGCGCAATCTTTTCGGCTGCATCGGCGCTCCGTTCAGAAAACTTCCCTGCCGATTCTTCCATGCTTTTCTTTAAGACCGGATTTTTAATGATACGGTCAATTTCTTCCACAAGAACATGAGGCGTTAAGTTTGCTTCTTCCACAACAACGGCCGCGTGTTCTCTCGCGTAATGAAAAGCGTTTTTCTGCTGATGGTTTCCGTTGGATTCCGTTATCGGTATGATAATGCTTGCCTTCTTCCATGCGGCAATTTCAAAGATGGCAGAACCGGCGCGAGAGATGACAAGGTCAGCAGCTCCGGCGGACATGCGAAGTGTGAGGTCGTTCAAGTAGGGGTACATTTTGTAGCGATTTCGGTGAGGTATATCGTTCAAAATCGCTTCAAGTCTGGCTTTTACGTCTTTTTCATTTTTTTCTCCGACCTGATGAATGACCTGATATTTTTCCAAGAGCATCGGCAATGAGTCAAGAATAACTTCGTTGATAAGCTGAGCCCCTTGAGAACCTCCGATAACGAGAATAAGAGGTATTCCTTCTTCAAGCTCAAGAAACTTGAATGAACCCTGTGTGATTGGAAGCATCGCTTCTTTGCGGAGAGGATTCCCCGTCACCACAACTTTGTCTGCGGGAAAATACTTTGCCGCATCGGGATAAGAAATGACCACGTATTTTGCGAATTTTGATGCCCAGACATTAACCCTTCCCGGTACGGTGTCAGATTCGTGAATAATGACGGGAATGCGAAGAAGACGAGCGGCGAAAAGCGTCGGGAAACTGGCAAAACCGCCCTTGCCGAAAACCACATCGGGATAAATGGCGAATAATTTTACCACGGCTTTTATGACGGCAAAACCGGTTTTGAAAATATCAAAAAAATTCAAAACAGAAGAATACGTCCTTCGTTTGCCTGTTTTTATTTCTATATAAGAAATGTTGTGATTAAAAAGCTGCTGCTTGTCGTAAGGGTCGTTGGACGCGAAATAAATATCGGCGGGCAAAAGCCTTTCTTTTGTTTCAATTTCGTGAATGGCTTCAACAATGGCGATGATGGGATAGAAATGTCCGCCCGATCCTCCGCCGGTAAAGAGTATCTTCATATCAGTCCATTATACCAGATTTCCTTTTAATTTCACCCTGCCTTATGCACACTTCTCACTTGGCGGTGAAACCGCCAAGTGACATTGACGTAAAAGTGTATGAGTGCTACTCTTGTGTTGGAGGTGTTCATTATGACACAAAAAACGCAATCAAAATTAGTCTGGTTTATACTGGGCGTACTGTTATCCCCGTTTATTATTTGGTTCTTCCTTTTTGATGTTTTGCCGGTTCTGCTGATACTTTTTGCTTCTCTTTTGGTAGGGGGCGCATGGATAGTCGTCGGCATTCTCATCATGGCATTCTTGTTTATGGCAACGGTCATACACCCGAACTAAAAACCAAACTCTTGACAAATGTTCTGTTCTTGATATAGTAAAGACCGCATCGCAAGGTGCTCTTTCGTAAGCACACTGTTCCTTTAGGAGGATCTATGTCTATAGTAGCTATCGTGGGAATTGCATTCCTCTTCTATAAGTCATATAAAATGACAAAAAGATAATGTTCCAGGCCAAACGCCCGCAGTATACCGCGGGCGTTTTTCATGTTGCAGCAAATTTGACAAATAACAAATAATTGGATATTATAAAAACAGATATTTGCTTCACTTTTTTACGGGAGAAAAAACATGTTAGAACTGTTAATGAAAGATTCGGGTTGGATACTTCTTCTTATCTTTTTTGGCGGAGTATCAGCCATGGTAATTTATGAAGTGATACGCCAAGAAATTTTTGGGAAAAAGGATACGTAACCGACAAAAAGCAAAAGCCTCCGATATATCGGAGGCTTTTTTTATTTCATTTCAGATGAGTGCGGGATATGGCGTTTTCTTTTTTGGGCGACGCGGAGATGAAGAAGGGCTTTTTCCAGAGCAAGCATGGCTTCGGCATTTTCTCGGTTTTCCAATTTTTCGGCCATGACGCTTTCGGCGCGTTCTTTTACTTTCAAAGCTTCCGCTTCGTCTATCTCGTCGGTGCGTATCGCAGAGTCAGCCAAAATAACGACCTTTTCGGGGGTTACTTCCAGAATGCCTCCGGTACAAGCAAACGATTCTTCCCTCGCCTCGCCGGAGTCTTTGGCGGAGGCGGGTTTGATGATGACTTCGGATGGTTTGAGCACACTGACATACGGCGTGTGGTGGGGGAGAACATTGATGTCGCCGTCTATCGTGGTGACATACAAAGATTCAACCTCCTCTTCCAGAAGCACTCTTTCTTGGGTTATTATTTTTAGGCGGAAAGTAGACATGTTTTTTGAGCTTTTAGCTGTTAGGTTTTAGGTGTTAGCTTTTTTGGGTTGTCGTCGTAAAGCTAAAAGCTAACAGCTAAAACCTAAAAACTTTTACTTAACTTCATCAATTCCTCCCACCATATAGAACGCCCCTTCGGGTTTGTCGTCGTGCTTGCCTTCCAAGATTTCTTTGAATCCGCGGATGGTTTCTTTGAGGGGGACGTAGCTTCCGGGGCGGCCGCTGAATTGTTCGGCAACGGTGAAGGATTGGGAGAGGAATTTCTGGATTTTTCTCGCGCGGGCAACGATGGTTTTGTCTTCCAGAGAGAGTTCGTCAATTCCCAAGATGGCGATAATGTCGCGAAGCTCTTTGTATCGCTGGAGCGTCTTTTGTACGCCGCGGGCGACTTCGTAGTGTTCCTTGCCGACGATGCGGGGATCAAGAACGGATGACGATGAGTCCAGCGGGTCAACTGCCGGGAAGATACCGAGCTCGGCTTGAGCGCGGGAAAGAACGATCGTGGAATCAAGATGAGCGAATGTCGTGGCCGGAGCCGGGTCAGTGAGGTCGTCGGCGGGAACGTACACGGCTTGAACGGAAGTAATGGAACCTTCGGCGGTGGAAGTGATACGCTCTTCCAACTCTCCCAAATCGGAAGCGAGCGTCGGCTGGTATCCGACGGCGGACGGCATGCGTCCGAGCAAGGTGGAAACTTCGGAACCGGCCTGCGTATAGCGGAAGATATTGTCTACGAAAAGCAGAACGTCTTGCTTGGATTTGTCGCGGAAGTATTCGGCCATCGTAAGAGCGGAAAGAGCAATACGAGCGCGGCATCCGGGCATTTCGTTCATTTGCCCGAAGACGAGCGCAGTTTTGTCCAGAACGCCGGAATTTTTCATTTCGTGGTAGAGGTCGTTCCCCTCGCGGGTTCTTTCTCCAACGCCGGCAAAAACAGAGTAGCCGTTGTGCTCCTTGGCGATGTTGTTGATGAGCTCCATAATGAGAACGGTCTTTCCCACTCCGGCGCCGCCGAAGAGTCCGATCTTTCCTCCTTTGGAAAATGGAGCAATAAGGTCAATGACTTTGATTCCCGTTTCAAAAATTTCCGTTTCGGTTCGCTGTTCGCTGAACTTCGGGGCCGTCCGGTGAATGGGCCATGTTTCTTTCGTTTCAAGTGCTTTATCAATCCCGTCTATGGTTTCTCCGAGAACATTGAACATGCGGCCGAGAACTCCGTCGCCGACCGGAACACTGATCTGCGCGCCGGTATCCATGATATCCATACCGCGAGAAAGTCCGTCGGTCGTACCGAGCGCAATAGCGCGCACGCGTCCGGAACCGAGATGCTGCGCGGTTTCAAAGACTACGATCTTGTCGCCGTTCTTTACTTGGAGAGCGTTTAAAAGCGGGGGCAATTTTCCTCCTTCAAATTCGGCATCAATAACGCTTCCGACGATTTGAATTATTTTTCCGGTGTTCATATTTGTTTTTTAATAGGTATTCTCACTTCTCTTTTTTATGGAAAATACAAAAATTATTTTTTCATTTTGGCGGATTTCAAAAAGTATGCGATATTCGCCAACTCGCCTTCTCCACGTTTGTTCTTCTCCTCTTATTTTTTTAATATCTCCGACAAAAGGATTTATAACTAATGTTTCAACGATTTCAAGAATTTTCTCGGCGTTCTCTTTTGGGATTTTTGAAAGAGCTTTTAACGCATCTTTACTTACTCGCAAGTCCCAATTTTGCTCTGACTTCATGAATCGTCAAGAAGTTACCCTTTTTAAAATCCCGCCGACCTTTTATAAGGGCTTTTTTCTCATCCTCGTCCATTTCTTCTTCATAGGCCCCTACTAATTTATTATAAATATCCGCTCCGATAAGAACGCTGGAACCGCTGCCGCGTTCTTTGGAAACAAATACCGGCGCTTTGTCCGATGCCTTCAAATACCGCGCAAGATTTTTGCGAAGTTCGGATGACTGTATGGTTTTTGGAATTTTTGTGAGCATTTTATTTTGTACGTTTACTTGTACATTCAATTGTACATGATGTATTTTTTATGTCAAACTAAGCATTACTGGCGGAAATTTCTGCTAATTCTCTCGTGATTCCTTCTTGTCGCATTTGGTTGAAAGTGAGAGAGAGGTCATCTACCAGTTCTTTGGCATTTTCGGTCGCGGAGTGCATAGCTATCATGCGGGCGGAATGTTCGGAGGCGTTGGAATCCAAGAGGGCCTGATACATTTCCATTTCTACGAGATTACGGATAATGAACGGGAGGACTTTGGCGGGAGACGGTTCAAATAAGTATTCAAAATTTTCGGTTGCGTGTTCGTCTTCTTTCGGCCCGAGCGGGAACGGCTCTATTTTTTGCAAAAACTCGGCATCTTCGGATTCGGTCGGAGAGAACGGAAAAAGCCATCGTATCGCGGGGCGAGTGGAGGAGCTGGATATGAAATGGTTGAAAATAAGATAGACGCGGCGATATTTTTCGGTGGAGTATCCGTCCAGCGCAATCTTGGCAAAGGGGCGGATGTCAAAAATTTTCGGCTTCCAATCCAAGTGAGTGGCGGTGGCGATAATGGAATAGTCTTGCCGTCGGAACGTATCCTGCCCGAGCTTGCCGATGGTCATGAGATCTACCTCGTCTTTGGAATACTTTGAAAGCAAAAGATTCGCTTCGCGGATAACATTGCCGGCGAGAGCGCCGCAAAGACCGCGATCGGGAGTAATGATAAGCGCGAGGATTTTTCCTTTCGTATTGGTTTTAAGAAAAGGAGAAACGTCGGCATCGGAGTGTTCCATGAGAGCGCGGAGGATTTTTCTGCCTCGCGCGGAATACGGCTGAGACCCGCGAGCCTCGCTTTCGGCGCGTTTCATCTTCGTCGCCGACACCAGTTCCATCGCGCGAGTAATTTGACTCGTGGTTTGGATCAACTTTATTCGGCGTTTAATATCGCGTGTGCTGGGCATGTTAGCTCATTTCTTTAAACTTCACGATCAACTCCTTCAGCTTCTCCTGCGTTTCATCTCCCAGCTTTTCTCCTTTTTCTATTTCGGAAATAATATGTTTTCCTTTGTCTTCCATGTAGCGGAAAAGATTTTCGTCAAAGGCAAAGATGTTTTTCGGTTCAATGTCGTCGGCGAGGCCTTGGGTCACGGCGAAGATGCCGATGACCTGTCTCGGGAGAGATTGCGGAGAGTATTGGCCTTGTTTGAGAAGTTCGGTTAGACGACGGCCTCTGGCGATCTGGTTTTTGGTTCCTTCGTCAAGGTCGCCTTCAAACTGAGCAAAAGCGGCAAGCTCGCGGAATTGGGCGAGATCAAGGCGAAGTTTGCCGGCGAATTGCTTCATGGATTTGGTTTGCGCGGCGGCACCGACGCGAGAGACGGAAAGTCCGACATTCAGAGCCGGACGAGTGCCGGCGTAAAAGAGGTCGGTATCCAAATAAATTTGTCCGTCGGTGATGGAAATGACGTTGGTTGGAATGTAGGCCGAAACGTCGCCTTGCTGGGTTTCAATGATAGGAAGCGCCGTGATGGAACCGCCGCCGTATTTTTCGTCGCGTCGCGCGGAGCGTTCCAATAAGCGGGAATGCAGATAAAAAACATCTCCCGGATAAGCTTCGCGGCCCGGCGGTCTTCGGAGGAGAAGCGAAATTTCGCGATATGACCAAGCGTGTTTGGAGAGATCATCGTACACCACGAGAACGTCTTTGCCTTGATCCATAAAGTATTCGGCGATGGCGGAGGCGGAAAATGGAGCGATATACTGGAGAGATGCCGGCATGGAGGCGGAAGCATTCACGACGATGGTGTGCCCCATGGCTCCCGTTTTTTTGAATTCGGCGACGATTTTTGCAGTCTTTGATTCTTTCTGTCCGATGGCGACGTAAATGCAGATAACGTCCTTCCCTTTTTGGTTGATGATGGTATCAACGGCAATGGCGGTTTTGCCGGTCTGACGGTCGCCGATAATGAGCTCGCGTTGTCCGCGACCGATCGGGATCAAGGCATCAATGGCGCGGATACCCGTTTCTATCGGCTGAGATACGCCTTTTCTTTCAATAACGCCGGCGGCAATCTTTTCTATCGGATAGCGTTTCGTGGAGGATATCTTTTCTCTGCCGTCTTGGGAAACGCCGAGCGGATCAATGACGCGTCCGACCAGTTCGTCAGACACCGGAACGCTCGCGATATTGCCGGTGGTTTTTACCGTGTCGCCTTCTTTGATATGAGAATAGTCGCCGAGCACAATAACGCCGACGGAATCTTCTTCAAGACTGAGCGCCATACCGAGAACTCCGCCGTCAAACTCCAAAAGCTCGGAATAGAAGCATTGCGAAAGACCCGAAACGCGGGCGATGCCGTCTTTTATTTCGGTAACATGGCCGACATTTTCAAAACCGGTTTCAAGTTTCGCGCCCTCAAGCTCTTTCTTTAAGGCGTCTATGATGTTTTTTGCGCTATTCATATTTTTATTTTATTAATTTTTTGAGGGCTGTTTGGATGGTGCCATCAAAAAGGAAGTCTTGATACGCGATGGAGACGCCTCCGATCATTTTTTCATCTATTTCAAATTGAATGTCATGGTCGGAAATATCGGGAAAATTCTTTTTGAGTTTTTTGCGAACTTGAGTTTGGAGAGACTCGGCGAGGGGGCGAGAGAAGGTGACCGTGGCTGTGTTTTGATATTCAAGAAAAGCGATGATCTTTTTGAGTATTCTCGGATAGAGATGCGACTCCTCCTTTTTTTTGAGCAGCGCTTTTAAGCGGCCGAGCGCAGGAGAAAGCTTGGACGCGGGAACTCCGCGAGTGCTTTCCAAAAACGCTTTTGCATAGAGAGAAGTTTTATCCATGTTGATTATTTCTCATCCATCAGGCCTTCAATGAATTTTTTATCATGCGCGGTATCCATTTTTTCGCGAAGGATTTTTTCCGCGATAGAGGAAGCGAGACTGAGGACTTCGGATCTTACTTCGCCGAGCATCTTGCTTTTTTCTTCTTCAATGCGGGCCATGGCGGCGTCCGTCATTTCTTTTGATTTTTCGGCGGCGTCTTTCATGATGCCGTCGCGAATTTTTTCTCCCGCCTGTACGGCGTTTTCAACGATAGCCTGAGATTCTTTTTTTGCTTTCTGGAAAAGCGCCGTTTGTTCCGCGTCAAATTTCTTGGCGTCTTCCGCCATCTTTTTTGCATTGGCCAAGCCCTCTTCAATCTCTACGCGACGTTTTTCCAGCATGTCCAAAATCGGTTTATAGAGAAACCGTTTGAGCAAGAAAAACAATATGGCGAAATTGACGAGCTGGGCGATAAAAAACGGCCAGTTCACTCCGAAATTTTTCAGGGCTTCCATGCGAAATTATGTTAAAAATCTAAAAACTATTTGAGCATCATGAACGAAAGAACGAGCGCGTAGATCGCGAGCGCTTCGGTCAAAGCGGCGCCCAAGATCATCATGTTGAAAATCTTTCCGTGCGCTTCGGGGTTTCTTCCTGTTGATTCAATGGCTTGAGCAACGATTTTTCCGATTCCCAAACCTGCTCCGATGGCGGCAAAACCGATTGCCAACCCAATACCTACAAATTTTAATTCCATACTATTTGCTATTACTTATAATTTATAAACTATTTGAATATCGTTCGCTTCGCTCTCTTTGTCAAGTGGCATTTCCTCCGGAAATGCATCAGTGGGCCATTTCGGTCGTGGCAATCTTGATGAATACGACGGTCAGCAAGACGAATACGAGGGCCTGAATTCCTCCGAAGAAGAGCTCAAGTCCGAGAAATGGCAAGGGGACGACATACGGGACGAGTCCGGTGATAACGGTCAGCAATACTTCTCCGGCAAAAACGCTTCCAAAAAGACGGAAGGAGAAGGAAATAATCTTGGCGAATTCTGAAATGAGTTCAAGGATTCCGACGAAAAAATTGATGGGGCTGCTGAAATTGACGAATTTCTTTCCGTAATGAAAAAATCCGAGCGCCATAACGCCGGATATCTGGATAATAATCACCGAAATCATGGCAAAAGCGAGCGTGGTGTTCAGATCGGCGGTCGCGCTCCGGAAAAACGGTACTAACTTCCCTTCTTCATAAAAACCGATGCTTCCGAACCCGGGCAAAAGACCCATCCAGTTGGATACGATAATAAAGAAGAAAAACGTGGCGGCAAGCGGAAAAATCTTGAGGGTCTGCTTTCGGTCCCCCATAAAGCTCTCTACCAGTCCCAAAAGCGATTCAATGGCCCATTCAAAGAAATTTTGGATGCCGGTCGGAACTTTTTGCATGCGACGGGTGGCAAAATAGGAAGAAATAGCCAACAGGAAAATAGCTACCCACGCGGTTAGCATGGTGTTTGAGACAGGAATTCCAAAAATGGAAAAGATTTGTTCTGCCGCAACACTGACGTGCATAATGCGAAAATTATACACCACTTTTGTTTATGGTTCAAATTGACAAAAAGTATTTTTGTTGTTAACCTAGTAATCAGCTCATGTTCTTACAAACGAGGCAAAGAAGGAGAAACCATGAAAAGAGAACAAAAACGAGGCATTAACTCATTAATAATCATATTGGCGGCAGTTATTTTTGTGTTAATTCTGATGTCCGCGGCGGCCGTATTTATGCGGTATTCGGACCCGGCGAACCAAACAAGATCTTTTACCGCTTCAACGGCGGCGAGTCAGGAAATCAATCCCGTTCAAGTCAGGGAAAATGAAATTGCTATCCCCGTTCCACCGACAAAAGTGGAGATAACCGCTCAGAAAAATCGGTCAGAGGCGATAAAAGAAGCGATAACCACGACGGGCGAAGCGGTGGAAACGCAATGTCATTGGAATGAGGAAAAGCTCGCAAATGGCGGCTACGACAAATTTGCGACCATGCATGTGTGGACAGTGAATAACATAGCCTTTTCGCAAGCCGTAATAGACAAGTCGGTTTGCCCCGATAAATAAACAAAAAAAATCCCCGAAGGTTCAACCTTCGGGGATATTGTATTATTTGGTCTCTTTCGGCAAAAGACCGAGGCTTTTGGTCATCCAGACGATGACCTCCGACTTCATGGCGTCTTTTTCCGCTTGAGTGCCGTTGGAATGCTGATCAATGAAATGGAAAGTGACGTCAATCCACGATGTTGCCACCCACCATGAGCGTTCATAGTTTGAAGCGAACGGGCCGATAATGTCGCCTATGGCGGCATATGATGCGTCGGGTGTCGGCAGCTGCGTTCCTTCGCTGGTTGCCTTCATGTTTTTGACCATGTCGGCAATTCGCGCGGCGCGAAAATCAAGATAGGCCTTTCCTCCGAAAGTTTCAAGCACGGAATTGGCTCGGGAATAGGTATCCCGTTCTTCATTCCCGTATTGAACTTCATTGGTTGAAGCGGGCGAACCGCGAAGAGCATGAAGACCTTCATGAGTGAGAATCGCCGATTTTGTTTTATTTCCATATTCCGGCATATCGCGAAGCACGATCGCATGCAATTCAGGAACAAACCAAGCGCCAGCGCCTTTTTCATCCAGATAACTTTTCCATAAGGGATATTTGGCATCTTCAGGCAATAAAGTTATGAGGCGGATCGGTTTGCTCTGATCGGCAACATACAGGCCGTCAACAGAGGGGATTGCTGGAGAAGTCTTATTCTCAATAAGAGCTACCACGTTTTTGGCTTCCGTATTGCCGGCATCTGCCGCCGAATACAGAGCGTCAATCCAGCTTTTTTGGATCGCTTCCCTTTGAGAGAGCGACGTTTGCGTTTGGCCGGCAATCAGGTTTTGCTGAATGACAGCGGTGCTGTTTTTTTGTCCGATAGACGCAAAAACGGTAGCAATAAGAAGAATTAACAATATACATGCATACCATTTTAATTTCATTTGAAACCTCCTTTAAGGTTATTTGTCAAATTCCTTTCTTCCTTTGTAGTACCATAAGACGGAAAAAAAGTCTATCAACCTCAGACGACATGGATCCCGACTCGCGGGCCGGGATGACGACGAAAGGGCAGATAAAAAAGGACAGCCGTTTCTGACTGTCCTTTGATGAGTTTATTGTTATCTCATACCTATTTTTTTATAAGCTTCCAACAATGCTTCGGCTTTGGCTTGTTCTTTTTCCGCTTGCGTTCCTCTGTGATGCGCATCTATATAATGAAACAGCGTATCCGCCCAGACGAACGATTTTCTGAAATTTTTTTCTGCCTGCGATTTTGCGGGGCCGAAAATCTTTTCCAGTTCGTTGTTGTAATTCCATGTCGGACTGGGAAAATGCTGTTTGGAATTCTCGGTCGTAATGAGCGGTTCCCATCGCTTTATTTCACTTTCAAGAAAAGCTTGGTACGGGGCGCCGCCGACAACGGAGAGAAGTTCGTTGCCATGTTCGTGCGTATCGCGTTCTTCCATGGCGAACTGGATATCCGAAGCGTTTTTGCTTTCGGGATGTTTTTGGAAATATCTTGCGTGCCAGCCCTCGTGATCTATCGCGATAGCTCGGAAGAGTTGGCAAAAATCCGAAGATTGCTTGAGTACGATCGCATGATGACCGGGAAAGAAGTAAGCGAATGCCGTCTGGTCGGTCAGAAGCGCGTACCATAAAGGATACTGCGCGTCGGTCGGAATAAGAACGACGATCTTTATGATTCCATCTTCTTTTTGGAAGGCCGGAGCTTTCCAGCCGTCTTTGGTCGGGATAACAACCGTTCCGTTTTCAAGCATGCGCAATATCTGTTCGGAATCTTTATTGCGCGTTCTTTGCACCAGAACTCGCAGAGAAGCAATCGCTTCTTCTTTTACGGCTTCGCGAATGCCGGTTTTGGAAATCGTCGGAACTCCATAAAAAATGGTTTCGTTGGCCTGCGTCAAAACAGGATCAAAAAGCAAGGCTCCCGCAAAGAGAACGATGCCGAGAATTTTGTAAAAGAACTTCATATCGGTCTCCGAAGTAAAAAAGTCTGTTTTTAGAATACCATAAATAATATGTTTTGTCCATGTTCATACGACAACGTGGATCGCGGCTCGCGGGCCGGGATGACAACAAGCAAAAAAAGGATAGCCGTTTAAGGGCTATCCTTGGATGTGAATTTTACTTTGATACTTTGTTGTAGGCGGCGCAAGCCCCTTCGGACGAAACCATGAGGGCGCCGATCGGGTGTTCTTGAGAACATTGTTTTTTGAAAAACGGACATGCGGTCGGTTTCATTTTTCCGGTCAGAACAAGACCGCAGTATTTGTTCGGTTCGGGTTCTTTTTCGGCGATGATATTTTTCCAGCGTTCCTCGGCATCAAAATGTTTGTATGCCTCGCGAAGCCCAAAACCGGAATTTGGAATTTCCCCTATTCCCCGCCAATGGCGATGAATAATTTGAAAGTACTCGTTCATGAGATCTTTCGCAACGAGATTCCCCTCTTCGCGGACAACCCAGTTGTAGGCATTTTCCACTTGCGCGCGGCCGTCGCGGATCTGTTTCAAACAGGTCAGCACGCCCGAAAGTATTTCCACCGGTTGAAAACCCGTGATAACAATTGGAATGCCATATTTTTTCGCGAGCGGTTCGTATTCTCCGGAACCCATAACCGTGCAGACATGCCCAGCGGCCAAAACGCCGCTAATGACGCATTCTTGGTCGTTCAAAATAACTTCCAGCGCCGGCGGAACCCGAACCATGGCCGTGAGAAGAAAGAAATTCTTTACTCCCCATTTTTCCGTGAGATGAATTGCCGCCGTGATCGGGGTTACCGTCGTTTCAAAACCGATGGCAAAAAAGATAACTTCTTTGTCCGGATTTTCTTTGGCGATTTCCACCGCATCAATCGGCGAATAGACCCATCGAATATCCGCGCCTTTTGCTTTCGCCTGGAACATATTTTCACGCGAACCGGGAACGCGAAGCATATCGCCGAACGAAGTGAAAATCACGTTCGGTTGTTTCGCGAGTTCCAGAGCGAGATTGATGGTCTCTATCGGAGTAACGCAGACGGGACATCCGGGGCCGTGGACGAATTCCACTTCCGGAGGCAC
>CALREZ010000015.1:11649-23905 GCA_943356445.1 Candidatus Nomurabacteria bacterium | reverse complement strand
GTGGAGCATCTGATGCTGCGTTTCATCATTTTCGTCAAAATCCAAAAAGGCATCTTTGCCGAACAGATCCGGCATGGAAAAAAGATACAGATGCAAAGCGTGGTCGCGAATAATAAGTCCGTGCATACTAAGCGCGCGAAGGATTTCGGTTTGTTTCGTCGGCTGTATATCCAGCGCGTTTTCACACGCTTCAATCGCCGCCATGATATGCGCATTGGAACACGTTCCGCAAATGCGCGCGAGATGCGCCGGTATCGCCGCAACCGGTTTTCCCTTCATTGCTTCGGTAAAGAAACGTTTGTATTCGGTAATACCGAATTTTACTTCCATTATTTTTCCGTCTTCGGCGTGAATGGAAACGGAGGCGTCGCCTTCTATCTTGGTAAGATGTTCCATTGAGAGGTCTACTTTGTGCATAGAGGTCTGTTGGTTATTTTTTTAATCGGTTATTTTTTCCTCGCCTCATAGTCTTTATATGCGCGCGACGATTCTTCGCTTCTTTTTGTTTTTTCAAAAAGTTTTGCCAATTGCAAATACGGTTCGGGAAGCCTGTCGTTCAAAGAAATGGCGATTTTAAATTCGTTTTCAGCTTCCACATCAGAAGCGCCCGAACGTAAAAGAGCAACGCCAAGACCTAAATGGGAATTCGAGTCTTTCGGGCGAAGAGAGACGGCTTTTTCAAAAGTTTCTATCGCTTCCGAGATATGACCGAGTTCGAGCAATGCATATCCGATTCCTTCATATGCCAAATAATACTCCGGATAAATGGCAATTCCTTTTTTGTATTCCTTTATCGCTTCCGCAAAATGACCAAGGTGAGATAACGAATATCCATAATTATAATGCAGAGTCGGATAATTCGGAGAAAAAGAAAGGCCTTGCTTGCACGTTTCTATCGCCTCTTTATATTTGCCTAACTCTATAAAAGCAAAGGCGGTATTGTTTAAAAGTTCAATCTGTTGTCCTTGCTTCGGTAAAAAAAGAGTAATGCGCATTTTTTCTCCTTCGTCTAAAAAGGGGAGTTTTTTTCTATATTCTTCTCCTCTCATATTAAAACTAAGACCGAAAGAATCGGGATTTTTTGAAAAATCAAGAATATCGGAAACGGTAATCTGCGTTCCTTTTTTGTTTATTCCATCCAGGTCACGATCTTGAATTTCTTGATTAAAATCAGGA
This sequence comes from Candidatus Nomurabacteria bacterium, assembly GCA_943356445.1. Taxonomy (GTDB): domain Bacteria; phylum Patescibacteriota; class Minisyncoccia; order Phycocordibacterales; family CAIJYI01; genus CAIJYI01. The sequence goes on along the minus strand of CALREZ010000015.1, from coordinate 22,729 downwards.
CATAGCATATCCTGCCAAACAACTTTTCCATCGGTCGTTATTAAAAAAGTAAGGGAGTGCTCCGGCGCCGCTGCAGACAAGAAATCAATGCCAACTTCAGACAGGAGAGTACTTCCGACGATAGAGGCTCCGACGCAATTGATATATTTTTTTTCTATAATATCGGAAGGGTTATTCATCCCTAAACGATAAGGAAAATCATTGACTGACTTTTGTATTTTCAAAGCTATTTCTCTTTCTTTCATTCCAATAGATGACAAGTCTCCTTTTCCACGAACTTCTTCTATTTCTTTTTTTAGTTCAGAAATCTTCAAAGAATCAGCCAATTTTTCGTTTTGTTCAGAAAAAGAAGAAACCGCCTTTTCTCCGAAAAGTTCTTTTATAAAAGATTCCACCGTTCCAATCATTTTCTTGTTTGCCGGACGTTCCAAGTTTTTCATAAGATTTTCAGTACCCCGGCGAAACAAAGATCCTTCAATTTCCCACTTAGGTTTTTCCACTTCACCTTTGATAGACTGCTCAACTTTCTGTAAAAAAGCGGAATGAATAGGGGTCTTATCCTCCCAGGGTTTCTCTTTTCCTTCTGTTTCTTGAAGTTCCCGATTTCGGAGAACGAATGCTTTTTCCGCAACACGGAAAAATTGAGCGAGCGTTTCTTTTCTTTTTTCTTCATCTTCGCTCTTTTCAAGACGGGAAAGAGCGATATTTTCCCCAAGAATCCATTTATCCGCTTCTGCGATTTCCGGAGCGGTGAGTTCTTTTTTAACGGAATTTTCTTCCGGAGAAAGCAGGTTTCCATAAGACAAAAATTCTTCCGCCATCGCTTCAGCAATTCCTCTTCCTTCTCTTACGGAAGAAATTCTTTCAGAAAGATATTGCGCGACATTCTTAAACTTTTTCCCAAGCAAGGCCATTTCCTCCCTCTTTTCGTTCGCTTTCTTGGGATTTTCCGAAAAAGTATCGCGATCAACTTCTTCCATAATACCCACCATTTCCCACAAATGAAGATCTTCAGGAAGAGAAAGTTCCATCTTTCCATTTTCTTTTTTTTGAAAAATACCCTCTTCTCTTTTTTCTTCCCACTCTTTTCTCGGAAGAAAGGTTATTTCCATTCCATCATTAATCTTCGCCCATTCTTTCAGAAAAGACTGAGAGGAAAGAGAATCAAACGGCGTCTGGTTCACCTGTTCTTTTATAGAAAAGGTTTCTTGTTTTGAGTTGTTCATGTTTTTACGATTGAGGACGGAGCTCTTTTACCAGAGCATCTACGGCTTTTAAGAAAGCGTCGGGATTCATCGGGCAACCCGGCAATTCCACGTCTACTTTTATGACATCGGAAAGTTTGAGCACCTTGGGAAGCGCTCCGAATCGGGTAATAAGAAAATCTATCGCTTCTTTCTGTCCTTCCGTAAAAGTATTCCGCTGCCCGGCAGGAAGACCGACGCACGCGCACGCTCCGACAGCAACGACCTTCTTCGCCTTGCTTCTGATCTCCTTCACGATTTCCTCCTGCGCCGGCGAAGCAATGGCCCCTTCAATGAAGGCGACATCAAATTCATCCATGAGATTATTTGATTTAAGAACTCTTGCGTGGCGAAAATCAAAGAGCTTTTTCCAGTCCTGCCAATGCTCATTCATAATTTCCGTCATAACAATAGTACTGTCTTCGCAGCAAGAGTAGGAGAACCACCCCAGTTTGATTTTTTCTTGATTTTCCATGGTGTTTTTAATTTTTGTTAACAAAGCCATTATATCAAAAAGACGGTCTTTGGAACAACTTTGCGGTAAAACAACAAAACCCCGACCATTCGGGGTTCTGCGTTTTTTATAGCTATGAAAACCATTTCTTGACGAACTTATCAAAGACAATCTCAACGCTTCCTTGGTGTCCGCGAACGATCATAACGGAAGCATCTACGTGCTTGGCGAGAAGTTCCGGGATATTTCCAAGACGGATCTGGTTCAAGATGTGAGGAGAAGAAGCGTTGATAATGACCAGTTTTCCCTCTTTTTGAAAATTCGCTTCTTTGACGATGGCGGAGATAACGGATTTGGCGGGGAGAATTTTCACTTCTTCAAAATCAGACTCTTTAAAAGAAACGGCTGACAATAATTTTTTCGTTGTTTCCGTCCCGGGCCCTTTGTGTTCAAGAGGAACGACCGAGATAAGCTTCATTCTCGGATGAAAATGCGACCGTATGGCGGAAAGAACCTCTCCTGTAAGAGGAAGATACGGATTATCGCAACGATACTCTTCCGTAAGGAGCACCGACTTTACCGGCTGAGGATTTTTTACCAAAAGCAGATCTATTTTTGTTTCCCGTAAAATTCGGTCAATTTTTCCGCCGAAGACGGATCCTTTCGTGGTGGTATAGCCGTCCCAAGATACCAAAAGAGTGTCGCAATCTTCTATCTTTATCACCTCCAGCAAGGTATCAACCGTATCGCGCCCAACCATGGCCAGACTGTGAAGGTTAATATCTTTCTCATCAACTTTCTCTCGGTTGAATTCTTGCACCCATTGTTTCAAATTTTCAAAAATGTGCTGGTCATGGATCATCGTTGATCCGTCAAGAAGCGTGAGCTGTTGAGGTATGACGTGTACTTTTACCGCTAAAATTTCTCCGCTGTACTTACTGGCGAGAGCAAAGGCGATCTCGGAAAGATTTTTCAGCTCTTCAATCGTCATTTGGGAAGGTATCGGCATCAATATGCGATGACTCGTTTTTGGAACGACGCGCATGGTTTGCTCGTAAACCACATCGCGTTCAAAACTTTCACGGCCCTGGTTTTGAGAGTAACTGAAATAATTGATCAGACCGACAAGAGACCAAAAGATGGTAACAATCCACGCCACCGGATTGACGTTAAGCATGGTAAACGCCAAAAGGATATAAATGAGAGTTGCAAGAATGGGGGTGAACGGAAAGAATGGAACTTTGTAATACCACTTGGTGTGCGGATATTTAAAATGAATGAGAATTCCCGCAATATTCAATTGCAGAAAGAGAAGAACAAAAAGAAGAGATGCGGCAGAAGCTACGTCAAAGAGAGGAAGGAAAACAATCATAAAGCCGACCAAGATTACGGAAACGATGACGGCAAAATGAGGTGTAAGATTTTTCGTGTGAATCTGAGCGAATCGCGACCAGATGTTTTTATCGCGAGCAAGAGCAAACGCGACATGACTGGAAGAAAAAATCGTCGTATTCAAGGCGCCAAGGTTTGCCAAAAGACCTCCAAAGAGAAGCGTAATCATTCCGAATGGCATGAACGAGCGCGCCGATTCAACAATAGCCCCCTCTTTGAAAGAACTGAGAACTTGCCAAACCGCTCCGGTCTGAGAAGAGGTGGCGCCAATAATGACCACACTGACCAAGGCATAGATAAAAGAAACAATCGCCCACGAAGAAAATAAGCCGATTTTGATATCATGAGAAGGATTTTTGGTTTCCTCTCCCGCCTGCACCTGAATCTCCGATCCCTCAAAGGCGATATACAAAAAGCTGGTTGCCGCAAGAATGCCAAGCCACCCTTTCGGCAAAAACGGCTGGAAATTTGCGAGAGGAATAGGCATTCCAATCATCTGTTTAATGCCAAAATACAGATAAAATCCAAGAATGACCAAAAGAATTGCCGTAATGTAATTTCCCGCTTGTCCGGTCGTTTTTGCTCCTCGCCAGTTTATATATCCGAAGAGAATAACCATAACCAAAGCGCAGACCTTTTCTGTGGAGAGAAACCCTGAACCAACAAAAGCATCTGCGCCGAAAATTTTAAGCAGGGCCGCCGCATAGTACCCGAAAGAAAGCGCGTATACTCCGCAGGCCGCCGCATGAGCAAACCAAGACAACCACCCCGCAAGGAATCCCTGAAAATTTCCTAACCCTTTCCGAACCCAAAGGTACCCGCCGCCGGCTTCTGGAAAAGTGGTGCCGAGAGCGACATACATTTGAAGATTAAGAAAGGCGACCGCCGACCCCAAGATCATGGCGAGAAAAAGACCGGGGCCGACCAGACCGATCGCCGGGCCAAGAAGAGAGAAAATCCCTCCTCCAATAAGAGAACCGATGCCGATAAAAATAATGGAGAATGGTCCGAGCGTCCGAGCCATTTTAACTTCGTAGCCATGACCTTCTTCCTGGCGAATTGTTTTCATGAAAATAATATAACAGGTTTTAAAAACAAAAGAAAAGAGGCGGCCCCCTTTTCTTTTTTGTAAAAAATAAAATTAGCGCGCCTCATTCGTCGTAGCGATCATATTTTGATTTGTTTCAAAATAATGATTTGAAAAAGCGATACCCATCAATCCTGCGGTAATGATCCCCAAGAAACCGAAAAAGAATTTAAAAAATGTTTTGTTGAACATAAAAAGGATACTCGCAGTATATCAAAAAAGAAGAGAAAAAGGGAGGGAAAAGTCAGATCATTTCAAACTCTTTGAATACTTTTTCATAAAGCCTGATAACTTCTTTCGCTTGATGTTTGGAGAGAAGAAATGACGAGCCTTGATGAGCGATAAAGTTTCGCACCTTATGAGCTTTCCATGCATCGTCAAGAGTCAAAAAATCAGATTTCTTTACCGCCTTCAAAGATTCTCCGAGGGTGGATCCGCCATATCCCATTTTTTTAACCATCGCTTCCAGCATGGAATCGGCTTCAATAACCGCAAGCTTCCACTCGGCGGGATTTTCGCTTGCCATGTGTTTTTGCACGATTTCCCATCTTTTTGATTTCACTTCTTCAAACTTCACTCTCTGAGAAACGGCTTTCTTTCTGTTTTCACGATGGATCCGTTTCATCTTCACCAGCAATAACGCTATTCCCAAGATAAAAACGGCCGAGATAACAATGAGAAAAAACTGAAAAGACAAGAAGAAATTGCTGGACAAAAAATCATACCAAAGCGCCGTTGGGTCGCCGAAAAACGAAACGGCGCTCGCCGAAAGAGAAGAATAATCAAGAGGATAACGAGGATCGGGAGGAAAAATAGAAAAATTAATGGACATGGTAAATTGAAAAGTTTTTTCAATGAAAATTATGAAATATCCCGTCCCGTCTTAAACATGACGTCTTCGTCAAAATACGGAGCAATCAAATGAAGGCCGAGAGGAAGTTCTTTCCCTTCTTCGTTTACCGTACCGCAAGGAACGGAGATGGCGGGAAGCTCCGCCATATTCGCGGGAACGGTAAAAATATCCGCGAGATACATTTGAAGCGGGTCGTTCATTTTTTCCCCAAGTTTAAAGGCCGGCGACGGAGTGGTGGGGGTCGCGATCAAATCAACTTCCTTAAAAATTCTTTCAAAATCTTTTCTGATGAGTTTTCTTGCTTTGAGGGCGTTGCGGTAATACGCATCGGCATATCCGGCAGAGAGCACATAAGCTCCGAGCAGAATGCGGCGTCTTACTTCTTCTCCAAAACCCTGAGCTCTCGTTTTTTTGTATGAATCGGAAACGTCAGAACCCTGCACGGAAAGTCCGAAACGAATTCCGTCAAAGCGCGCCAGATTGGAAGATACTTCCGCGGGCATAATAATATAATAGGTTGCGAGAGAATACTTCATGTACGGAAGTGAAACATCAATAATCTCATATCCTTTCCCTTCCAGTTTTTTTATGGTTTCTTCAAAATTTTCCAACACGCGAGGATCAAGACCTTTCATGGAAAGAAAGTCTCTCGGGATGCCGATTTTTATTTTTTTACCTGCTGAGATTTTCGGAACGATATTCTCCGGTATCGTCGTACTGTCCATCGGGTCGCATCCGCGTATTGCTTCAAAAACCAATTCCGCATCCTCCACCGTTTTCGTGAACGGCCCGATCTGATCAAGAGAAGAAGCCATCGCCATAAGACCGAAACGAGAGACCGCCCCATACGAAGGTTTCATTCCTACAATTCCGCAGAAAGCTGCTGGCTGTCTGATGGAACCGCCGGTATCGGAACCGAGCGCCGCGAGAGCCATATCAGAAGCAACTGCCGCCGCGGAACCGCCGGAAGAACCGCCCGGAACGCGGGCCGTATCTCGCGGATTTTTCGTTTTTCCATACGCGCTCGTTTCCGTAGAACTCCCCATGGCAAATTCATCCATGTTGGTGCGTCCAAGGAATACGGCGCCGTCAGATTTTAGTTTCGCTATCACCGTCGCATCATACGTACCGATATGTCCCTTCAGAATTTTTGAAGCGGAGGTGGATTCTTTCCCCTCAATAAGCATATTGTCTTTTATCGCCACGGGAATTCCCGTCATCGTACGAATTTTTCCGGACTTAATCATTTCATCGGCGCGTTTTGCCTGTTCCAGAACATCATCAAAGACTTCCAGATACGCAAAAATCTCGCCATTCTTTTCTTTAATGGAGTCAAGGTAAGTCTGCGCGAGTTCAACCGCCGTAAATTCGCCGGAGTCCAAAGATTTCCGAGCTTTGACGATAGTCAGATTATGTAAATCAATCATATGTAAAAATTCCTTTTAGAGTATCTTCTTCACCTTAACATAGTCGCCCTCTTTATTCGGAGCGTTTTTGATAAGGTTTTCCGTATATTTTCTTCCTTCATGAGGACGAGCATCCTCTCGAAAAACGTTATGGTTTTCTCCCGCCTCGGGGGTATCAAAAGACACTTCCTCTTTGGCAAGGTTCTGTACCTCGGAGACATAGGCCAAAATACCCTCCATTTTTTGGCGGATACCTTCAAGTTCCTCTTCTTTAACATCTATGCGCGATAATTCCGCGAGATTTTGGACGTCTTTGATGCTTATCATCGCTTTATAGTACCTTATTTTTGACAGAATTCCAAGATTCGGTCGTTACCTCTTGAGTAATTTCAAAAATTCCTCTTCGTCCAGAATTTCAACGCCGAGTTCCTGGGCCTTATCATATTTGCTGCCGGGTTCAGCGCCCGCAACCACATAGGTTGTGTTTTTTGAAACGGAACCGACAACATCGCCGCCGAGATCTTTTATTTTCTCTTTCGCGTCATCGCGGCTCTGGGAAGAAAGCGAGCCGGTCAGGACAAAACTCATGCCCGCAAGAGGCGTCGCTTTCTTTTTTTGCAATCGGAGAATGGTAACGTGTTTCAAAAGCCTCCGAACCAGATCTTTATTTTCTTTTTCGCGGAACCAATCAAATACCGACTTGGCTACGACGTCGCCGACGCCGGAAATGTTTTCCAATTCTTCTTTGGGCGCGTTTTCTATGTTTTCCAATGTTCCGAATTTCAGAGCAAGGTCTTCTGCCGTTTCTTCTCCGACATTCGGGATGGAAAGCGAGGTAATGAATTTGGGAAGCAAAATTTCTTTTCTCACTCGTATCGCTTCAATGATGTTTTCGGCTGACTTCTCGGCGAAACGAGGGAGGGTGAGCAGGTCGCCCTTTTTCAAAGTAAAAATATCGTCAAAATTCACAATAAGACCATGCTCCAAAAAGAGATCAATGTTTTTCGGCCCCATATGTTCAATATCAAAAGCGTGTTTGGAAACAAAATGATAGAATTTCCGTTTCTGCTGAGCGAAAGATTTTTTATTAACGCAACGCCATGCGGCCTCCCCTTCTATTCTCTCTATGGAGCCGTCGCCTCCGCACGCCGGAACATTCTTCGGAAAATGATATGGTTTTTCTTTTCCTGTCCGCATTTCCGTAACCACTTTTACAATATCAGGAATAACATCTCCGGCTTTTTGCAAAACAACAGTATCACCGACGCGGACATCAAGGCGTTTTATTTCATCTTCATTATGGAGGGTCGCGCGAGAAACCGTTGAGCCGGCAACAGAAACGGGGGTCAGATTCGCCACAGGAGTAAGCACGCCGGTACGTCCGATTTGCAGCGCAATATCTTCCACGACAGTAGTGACCTGTTCTGCCGGGAATTTGAAAGCGATCCCAAAACGCGGAGCCTTGCCGGTATAACCCAGCTCTTCCTGATATTTTCTTTCATCCGTTTTGATAACCACGCCGTCAACCAGATATTCTTCGTCTTTGTTTTTCTTCTGCCACTTCTTCCAAAAAGCGACAATATCAGAAACCCCTTTGCAGAGTTCAAAATGCGGATTCACTTTAAAACCAAGACGTTTGAGTTCCTCCAACTCTTCCCTCTGCGTTGCCGGGAATTTTTTTGAGTATTTCGCGATATCGTAAATAAAGACCGAGAGTTTTCGGGAGGCGACGACTTTCGGATCAAGCTGGCGAATGCTTCCCGCCGCGACGTTTCTGGCATTGGCAAAAAGCGGTTCCCCTTTTTTCGCTCTTTCTTTATTGATGCGAGAAAGTTCTTTTTTGGAAAGCCAGACCTCTCCCTCCGCAATAATATCAACATCTTCTTTGAGGTGAAGAGGCACCGATTCTATCGTCCTCACATTCATCGTTACGTCCTCTCCGATCTTCCCGTCACCGCGAGTCGCCGCCGTAACCAGCAGCCCTTTTTTGTAGGTCAGCACAACCTTGAGCCCGTCAATTTTAAGCTCGCAAACATAATCGGGAGAAACTCCGGGATATTTCTCGCTCAAAAATCTTTTTACGCGAGCATCAAAATCCTGAATGTCTTCTTCGGAAAAAGCATCATTAAAAGACCATTGGGGAACTTCGTGTTCTATTTTTACAAATTCAGGCAGGGGCTCGCCCGCCACCCGTTGAGACGGAGAATCGGGAGTAATAAGTTCGGGATATTTTGTTTCCAAAACAACCAATTCATGTTTAAGCGAATCAAGCGCTTCATCCGAAATCTCCTGCTTATCCAAAACATGATACAAATAACGATGATGCTCTATCGCCTTCTTAAGCTGGTCAACCCGTTCCTTTATATCTTTAGTGGCTTTTTGTTCAGTCATAATTCTTAATTATACCCATCCCAACAAATTTTGGAAATGAAAGAAACTGGTAAAATAAAAAACGTGGTTTCAAATAAACGGCGCACGATACAATAAGATTTACCAAGATCTGCATTTGATGTGATTCTTCGCATATGCGAAGAATCACATCAATACAACTTTGCTGTTTTATTCTATCCCGAAATGTTTTTTCAATTCTTTGTCTTTTGACAAATAATCTACCGAGAGTATTTCCACGAATTTCCCCACCCCGAAATAATCGGCAACATACAAAATTTCTTTTTCGCATGGGTGAGGATATACCCAAACGCTTTTTTGATATTGATAAAAACCAAGAGCTTTGAGCCTCCATCTAAGCGCGTCTCGCGCTTTTGAAAACTGAATTGGAATATCGAATAAAACAAAAATCCATTTCCCTCCCCATTTTTTCGGCTCAGGCAAACGTACGTCTTCAAACAATATCTTTTGAAAATACGCCTCGCCTTTTTTTGTGAGGCGAACGCGGGGCGTTCCGTTTTCTCCGATATACTCTTCAATGTCTCCGTTTCTTTTTAAATTCCCTGCGGCATCAGCGAGCTGCTTCTTGGAGTAATTTCTGGATCGCTGAAATCCGCGCGCCGCGATGGTAAGCCCCGGAGCAATAGCGCAAAGAGCTGCCGTTCCGGAAAAAAGGACGAGTGCCAATACTATTTGAGTCACATAAGAACCGGGAGTTTCGGAAGAAAGAAATTCTTCCGCGCGGGTTTTTAAAGAACTATCGCTATTTTTGTCGATATCGGAATGTTTTTTTACATATCGCGATCCCGGTTGAAGTTTTGGTTTCGTCATATACTGAAGTATGCATTTTTTGCTTGATGTGAATCCTCGCATATGCGAGGATTCACATCAAGTGGAAAAGAGGAGTTAGAAAAAAAGAGTCGAGAAGAAGGTCATTATTTGAGGAACAAAATAAACGAGAAGAAGGCCGAGAATAAGGAATGGGGCGAAAGGAATCTCGCTTTTCATGGTGACGTGATGCTTGAAGAAAGATGTTTTTTGAAGTTTATTAATCGCAATAAGAGAAAGACCGAAAGCGGCGCCAATCCAGAAAGCGAGAACAATAGAAACAAAGCCGGCTTTGAGACCGAGGAACCAGCCGATGCCGAGCGCGAGTTTGGCATCACCGAGCCCCATCCATCTTCCCTGCGAAATGACCCAAAGGAGAGCAAAGGGAGAAGCGAGAATAAGACCGGCAAAAAGATCCCATAAAGTCAAAGTAAAAGGAAAAGTTGTCGGGAAGAAAAGCATCTTCAAAAGAGAGAGCGATGCAAATGCATAAGAAAAATTATCCGGTATTATTTTATGTTTCAAATCATACACAACGATAACAAGAAGAAGACTGAAAACGACGAAGAGGAGTGAGGAAGAAAAAATCCATGTCCAGTCGGCGCCGGTAACGGAAAATACTTTTTCGGAAAAAGTGGCAAGCCCGCCGAGTTTCCAGAAGAGGAGAACCGAAAGAAGGCCCATAACCCCTTCAACCATGACGTACTGATTATCAATTTTACTTTTGCAGAATCGGCATTTTCCGCGAAGAGCAATAAAACTGGCAATAGGAAAAAGTTCTTTCCAGGTAAGCTGTTTGTTGCAGGAAAAACAAAAAGAACGGCCCATGAGCGTCATCGTCGTATTGTGCCGATAGAGGACGACATTTAAAAAGCTTCCGATAATCGCGCCGAAGAGAAAAATAAAAAAATAAAAAAGAGGTTCCATATGCATCTATTCTAACGCGGAATGATAGTTGAAGCAAAGGATAAAAAAACAAACCTCCAAAAGAGGTTTGTTTGGGAATTGAAATTTAGATGAGACCGCTCGGACTGGCCATATGGTAACCGGAGGCAAGAGAACCCGCCTGTCCTTCAAGATAAAATCCTATAACATAAGAAGCTGTCTTATTGGTCACACAGTACGTGCTTGTCAGTCTTTGTCCAGCAACAGGAGGAGTAGCGATGGCTTGCGCAAGCGAGTTTCCGCAGTAACGATAGGCTTTGTTGTCCCCCGCAGGGTATACCGTATCATTTGGAAGAGGATTCATATAATCTCCTATTGTTTTGGCGCAATCTATCGTATCAACGTGTTTACTTGCCGCCCCAAGACCGGTATTAGGATCGCTCGCCGCGGTAGCAATAACATCTCCAACAACGTTGTTTGAGTTGTTTTTATTGCTCGGATATCCGCCGCAGGTATCAAAAAAGAGTTCAAGCGCGGTTTGCA
>CALREZ010000015.1:0-11549 GCA_943356445.1 Candidatus Nomurabacteria bacterium | reverse complement strand
GCGGTTTGCAGCGCTTTAACGTCGCTTATTCTTTTTGCATCGCGGCCTTTCGCGCGGGCGCTGTTAAGACCGGCCATAACGACGGTGGAGAGTATCGCGATAATGGCGATAACGACGAGGAGTTCAATTAAGGTAAAACCTTTATTTTTTTTCATATGAAAAACTTATAAAAAATTAATAATACTGTTAATAACGACTTTTAAAGAAAGGGTTGAGATACCCCTCATCTACAGGATACCATGGAAAACGCAAAAATGTACAAATGAGGGTGTGGATAAATAAGCAGCTACGAGATATTCGCCGTAATGTTGTAGATCGGGATAAGGATGGAAGCGAGAAGAAAACCGACGGCGACGGCAAGGGAAACGATCATGATTGGTTCAATCAAGCCAACGAGGGTGTCTACGGCTTGTTCCGCTTCTCTTTTATAAAAGGTAGCGAGAGTTTTGAGGATCGTGGAAAGTTCCCCTGTTTCTTCGCCAACTTTAATCATCTGCACCATAATGCTTGGAATTTCTTCTTTTCCGGAAAGCGCTTCCGAGAGAGAGCTTCCCGCTTTTACCTTCTCACCGGCTTCAATCATAATGGCCGTATAGGTGGGATCGCCGACGACTTTTCCGGCAATCTCTATGGAACGAAGCATGGGAACGCCATTGGAAAGCATCGTATCAAGATTATCTGAAATACGTGAAAGGTAGGTTTTTTTGTAGAGCGTGCCAAAAAACGGAATGTTAAGTTTAATGGAAGACCAGCCGTTGGCCGCTCCGGGAATACCGACTTTCCAGAAGATAGCGCCCGCGATAACAACAAATATCAAGAAGAAAAATCCGTAATGAATAACAAAATCGCTCAAATCCATAACTATTTGCGTATAAAAAGGAACAGACTGTCCGGATTCTTTGAGAACATCGGCGAGCTTCGGAATAACAAGAACGAGCATAAGGGTCAAAACTCCGAAGAAAGTACATACAACAAAAGCCGGATAGACCAAGGCATTCTTTGTTTTTGTAATGAGGGCCGATTCCCTCTCCATGTAAGAAGCGAGATACGCAAAAGCTTCGGAAAGCTTTCCGGACTCTTCGCCGGATTTGATCATATTGACGTAAAAATCAGAAAAAATATCCGGGTGTTTTTCCAGAGCAACAGAGAGAGATTCTCCACCCTGGATATCATCGGAAATTTCTCCCAATTTCTTTTGAAGCAGGGGGTTTTCCGTCCCTTCGGCAAGAAGACGAAAAATACGGAGTACCGAGACGTGCGAATTGAAAAGAATGGAGATTTGATTGGAGAGCATTACCAGCTCTTTCAATTTGACGTGTTCAAACAATCCGGAAAATTTTGCCGAGATTCCTTCTCCTCCTTCCGGAGTGATTGACTCAATGACAAAACCGCGACGCTGAAGCGAGCTGATGGCAACGTCAACATTTATGGCGTCAATAGAACCGGTTTCCTCGGTTCCGGTCGGATTAAGAACTTTGTAATTGAAGAGCATATAATATATATAAAAACTAAAATCTAAAAAACAAAGAGTATAGGGTATGAAGTTTTCCCGCTTTAACTTTTCCAAAAGCGCCAAATCCAAAATCTCAAGTTCCAAATAAATCGCAAATTTCAATCTTTAAACTGCAAACGTTTTGAATTTTATGCTTTATTATTGGAATTTATTTGGAGCTTGTAATTTTGAATTTGTAACTTTATACCCTGAAAACTGAACAGAAAAAGAAAAAACTCATGAAATTTTAACAACCCCATTGTTTATAACAGTCTTTCCAGACTTTTTGAATTGGTGGAATACAGAATGGCGTTCTCCTGAGTAATCTCTCCGTTGTGTACCAGTTCGGCAAGGCTTCGGTTGAAATCTATCATACCGAACTCGGCGCCAGTTTCAATAACGCGCGGAATTTCATGAGATCTTTTTTCGCGAATGAGATTGGAAACGGCATTGGTGTTGATGAGAAGTTCATAGGCGGGAATTTGTCCGCCGGAAATGCGAGGGATCAAACGCTGAGAAAAGACCCCGAGCAAACTTTCGGCGAGCTGGGCGCAAATCTGATTTTGTTGCTCCGGAGGAAACGTATCAATGATACGGTCAATGGTTTGAGTCGCGTCATTCGTATGAAGAGTAGAAAAAACGAGGTGTCCGGTCTCTGCGGCCGTAACGGCAACCGACATGGTTTCGTGATCGCGCATTTCTCCGATCATAACCACGTCCACGTCTTGGCGGAACATGGAATACAGCCCCGTATGAAAATCCATCGTATCGGTGTGAATCTCGCGTTGGTCTATAATGGATTTTACCGGATGAAACAAGTATTCAACAGGATCTTCGATGGTAAGAATATGTTCGGTTCTTTCTTGGTTGATAAGCTGAATTAACGCGGCAAGCGTAGTTGATTTTCCTTGTCCGATAGGACCGACAACGAGAAAGAAACCTTGTTTCTTGCGGGCAAAAGTTTCCAATATCGGAGGAAGATTCAATTCTTCAATGTTGCGGACATATTCGGGGATAAGACGAAGCGCGATGGAAAGTATTCCTCTTTGAAAAAAAGCGTTTCCGCGAAAACGGGCTTTGTTCCCGTAACTGTAAGAAAAATCAACTTCGTACTCTTTAAAAAGCTTTGCTTTTCTGTCGTCGGTAAGCATAAGAGAAGCAAACTCCAGCATTTCTTCTTGAGTCAGGGGTTCTTTTTTTACCAAAGGAACCAGCTCGCCCACGGCGCGAATATACGGTACGCGTCCCGCAGAGAGATGAAGGTCTGATCCGTTTTCCCGGATGACCGTTAAAATAAGTTCCTCAAGTTCTCGTTTTGCGTCTAATGCCATAATTTTTATTTACAATTTCTTAGTTCCAAGCACTTCTAATACTTTTTTTACCACCTCGGACGGAGTAGCCATCGCTTTTATGATATATCCGTCGGTTCCAAGAGCCGTCGCTTTATCAAGATCTTCTTTTTGCCCGAGATTTGAAAGTACGATAACGCGCGCATTCGGGGCGAATTTTCTTTTTCTCACTTCTTCCAAAAACTCAAACCCCGTCATAACGGGCATGACAACATCGGTAAGAATAACATCGGGAACGAATTCCTCTTCAAGTTTTGACAGAGCATCCGACCCTCCAAAAACAGCGGTAACATCAAAACCTTTTTCTTTAAACTTCGTGGCATACATATCAAGCAGGAATTTGTCGTCTTCCACGAGAAGTATTTTGTAGATTTTTTGATTTTCTTCCATGTTTTTTATTGTATCAGTATAATTAAATCTTACTTTGAAAACCCATTGATTTGCTTTCTAAAAAAGCGCCAAATCCAAAATCTCAAGTTCCAAATAAATCGCAAATTTCAATCTTTAAACTGCAAACGTTTTGAATTTTATGCTTTATTATTGGAATTTATTTGGAGCTTATGATTTTTGAATTTGTGATTTTATATTTTAACTCCACCAAGGGTAAACTCATTATATCAGGTATTACGCAAATTAAAAATGCACGCTATAACGCATTCACCTCCATATATTCAATATCTCCATTGAAAGCCTTAATGATGGCATCTTCTTTCAAAGTAATCATTCCTTTCTTTCTGGCGGCTTTGTAAAGATCCATTTCGTTAGAACTTTTCAAAATAACGCTCTGTATATCCAAATCTATGTTGAACAGTTCAAATACGGCAATACGCCCCTTTTTTCCGGAAGGACAATCGGAACTCGGACCCGCTTCATACACATGCTCCGGAATGACTATGGGTTTTCGGTATTGTTCGGGAAGATCGGAAAGTTCTTTTTCCACGATTGCCTTCATCGCTTCCGTCATGGGAATTTCTTTCTTTCCGGTTGGACACATTTTTGGAACAAGCCGCTGTCCGATTGCGAGAATAAGCGTCGGGGCGATAAGATACGGATCAACACCCATATCTACGAGACGAGTAACCACGCCCGTTGAAGTATTGGTGTGCAAAGTAGAGAGAACCAAGTGCCCCGTGAGCGCCGCCTGAACGGCAAGCTGCGCGGTTTCTTTGTCGCGAATTTCTCCGACCATGATGATGTCCGGGTCTTGACGCAAAATAGAACGCAATCCGCTCGCAAAAGTGTAACCGATTTCCGGTTGAACCTGTGACTGGCTTACTCCCGGCATGCTGTACTCCACCGGGTCTTCAAGACTGATAACATTATCGGAATCACGGTCAAGCTCGTTCAACATGGCATAAAGCGTTGTGGATTTTCCTGAACCGGTCGGACCCGAAAGCAAAATCATTCCGTATGGTCGGAGTATTGCCTCCTTTACGATATCAAAATGCTCTTTCTTCATGCCGAGAGATGTCAACGTGAGCATTCCTTTTTCCGAATCAAGGATACGAAGCACGACCTTTTCACCGTAATAGGAAGGAAAAGTGGAAACGCGGAAGTCTATTTTTCGTCCGTCAATGCGAGCGGAAAAACGTCCGTCTTGAGGTTTGCGTTTTTCATCAAGTTTCAGACTGGCCAGTATTTTTATGCGAGAGACAACGGCAGGATGCACGGCAGCGGGTAGCAAAAGACTCGTATAGAGAGTACCGTCCACACGGAAACGAACACGAATCTTTTCTCCCATATTTTCAATATGAATATCCGAGGCATTTCCTTCTGTTGCGTGCCGAAGAATAACCGCAACCATTTTTGTAACCGGCGCGTCTTCAACAATCGTTTCCTGATCGCCTTTATCTTTTGACGCGCTTTTCGCCAAAACTACCGCTTCTTTGTTTTTTTGTTCAGCATTAACGCTTCCGAGTTCTGTAAGCGCTTCTCCGACTTCCCCGCTTAAACCGCTATAACTGTTTAAAATTTCTTTGAAGCCCGTTTCAGAAATCAGAAAAAGTTTGAACGGCATTCCGACTTTGGAAGAAATGAACTGTACCGCGTCGGTAGACTCCATATTTTCAGGATCAACGATCCCTATTTCAAGCACTCCGTCCGTCACTCCAACGGGAACAAATCGGTAATGTTTTGCGGATTCTTCCGGTATGTATTTTAAAATCTCTCCCGTCACATGGAAATCGGCAGATATTTTTATCGGTATATTCAAATACTCCCCCTTAAGACGGAGAAGCACGTCTTCGTCTATGCCGTTTTTTATCAGAGATTCCTCCGCGCTTCCGTTGCCATCAGCAACATACTGTTCTACGACAGCAATGCTTTCTTCGGTAATTATTCCCTTTTGTGAAAGAAAGTTTAAAAAATTCATATCATATATTGTCTGCTCAGGAGTGGAAAAAACAATCGTATCTTTTCCGCAGATCTTTCTTTTTTATTAAATTTGAGCAGATACTCCTGCCGGCGCGGGAGTCGTCGGAGGCGCGGGAACTGCCGTTTTTGCTCCGGAAGGAGCGGCGGCCGTTGTCCCGGTCGTTTGGGCGGTAACGGCATCTTTTCCGATAGGAGCAAAAGGGTTGCTTCTTTCTCTCGGTTCTTCTGCAAGGTCTACGTGATAGTCTTTCAGACTCAAGAATGTCGGATCGGAAAAAATAGTATCATCAAGCTGTATGACATTGAGTTCTTGCAGGAGAGAAAGGATTTGGTCTCCCGTTTCCGAAGGGGTTGATTCCGGTGTTTGAACCAAGAGAGGGCTTTCTTGAGCAAAAGTCCGCCCGCCGGAAACAAAGAGCGCGCCAAACACGGCGAAAGCAAAAAGACCGGTTATGAAGAATATTTTTTTAAATGGTTCCATACAAAATGAACGGTTTTATTGTTTAAGCCAATAGGTATCAAAAGACGTTTTGTAATTGTAAATATCCTGAGTTTCGTTTCCCGCACCGACACCGGAAAGAGAAATGGAGGTGATATTTATCAGGCGAAGGCTTTGTTCAAGATCTTTCACAAAAGAAATATAATCTTCATAACTTCCGGTAACGGAAAAATCAAGTTTTCCCGTGCCATAGACTGAGGAGTCGGAAACAATAGCCTCTCCGATGGTTTGAGCTGACGGTTTTTCGGCCAAAGCGACTCGGGCATTGCTGAGCGACATATTGTATTTTCCCGCAACCTTGTCAATTTCAATAATAAGACGAATGTTGTCTATGCTGTCGGGAAGAAAAGAACTTAAACGCTGGAGGTTCTCCGGAGAAATGCCATTATACTTCGCTTCAAGCGCATCGCGAAGACCCTGCGCTTCCTGAGAATTATTCAGAGCTTCGTTATACCTTGCTTTTGTGGCGCTCAATACTTGAATATCCGCATAGGTAGGTATCGTGATGAGATAGAAAATTCCTACGGCGGAAAGTATGAGGACTATGGCGATTAAATTCTTCATGAAAATGTGTTTTTAAAAAATTAGTTTCCGCTCTCTTGCGCGGTCAAAGAGGTTTTGTATAAAATCAACGACGGATCTATGGAACCGCTGAAAGAAAAAGTTACCGTTCCGGTCGGAGTAAGAGTCAAATCGGAGAACAACGGATTCCTCCAATTTTTTTCTTGATTGAAAGAATCGGAAAGCAATGCCACGGAAGAATAACTTGCCGCCTCTCCTTTCATTCTTACGGATACGTTATGGCTGGCGTCGGAAGAAAAATCAAAGGCGGTGAAACGAACGGTCTTCAGAGTTGAACGTTGAAGAGTTTCAAAAACGGGAACAACGACGGTATGAGAATCCAAAAGAGTGCGGGCTGTTTTAAGACGAAGGTCAAGTCTTTTTACCGTACTTATCCATTTGGTATCTACCAAAGCCTCTTTGGCGGCGACAAGATCGGCCTGCTGTCCGTCTACCTGTTTTTGGAGCAACGCTTTGTACAAGAAAACACCGGCCGCGATAGCGAGCGCCATAAAGAAAACAATTATTCCGATGGAAACCAGCGGATTCATGAGAGCCCGGCTCCCGGAACCGCCCTTGGTGACCAGTGTTTTTTTAGGAACAAATGATGTTCTCAGCCTTGTATCCATGTTGCAATGTTAAAAAATTTAAAATACGAATGAATTGATATTTTTACGGCAATTCCTGCAATCGTTTGAGCGCGAGCCCGATGGAAACGGAGAATTCCGGACCGGCATCAGTAAGCACCGCTTGAAGGAACGCAGGGGTTTCAATTTTGGAAAACGAATCACCGAAAACAACCTCCGCTTCCATCCATTTTTTCGCGTGTTCAGATAAACCTTTGAGAAGGACGCCGCCGCCGGTCAGAACCACTCTGCTTACGGTTTTGTTGTTTTTGTTTTGATATCCTAATAATACTCTATTCGCTTCAGTAAAGATATAACTGACTGTGGATTCTATTATTTCGGAAGCCTTCTTTCCTTCTTCGTCTTTCCCAAGGAGACCGATGTCGCGTTTCATTTTTTCGGCTTTTGCAATACTGATGTTGAGAGCCCGCGAAAGCGCGATGGTTATTTCTTGAGAACCGCGACTGATGATATGAGCGTTCTTGATGATTCCTTGTTCAACCAACGCCAGTTTGGTAATGCCCGCCCCCATATCAATAAACATCATCGGGGAAAGATCTCGTCCGATAGTGGCGCGAATAGAGCTGTACACTTCAATTTCAAACGTCGTTCCTTCCGTGAGACCAATCTTTTTGACGATGTCTTCGTATTTGTTCAGAACCTGATTATGGATCGCTACGATCATTACTTGAATCCTGTCTTTTTTGGGGTCGCCTGTCATCGCCGCTTCTTCCTCCGCCGTCTTCGGAATGACGATCCAGTCAAGAGCGACTTCCGTAATCGGAACGGGAATATATTTTCTCGCCTCAACGGGAATCATCTGAGCAAGCTTTTCGTCGTCAACCGCGGGAAGTTCTATCATCGTCAGCAGCGCTGAAGAAAGAGGCAGGGAAACAGAACCGATTCTTGACGTAACATTCGCCTCGCGGAACAGGTCTTTGATTGCCTCAACGATTTTATCTGCGGGGAGATTGGTTGCGCGTCCGACATCAAAACCGCCATACGGCCCAAGCGCGAGTTCGCCATATGTTTCCAGTACGGCGCGCCCCTGCTCTTTTCTCACCTGAACAACCTTAATAACCGAAGATCCGATATCCAAGCCAATAACGCTCTCGTTTTTTTTGAAGAGATTCTTTGCAGACTTTATTATTTCTTGAATATCAAAATTTTGCATGCGCGTGACGATTTATAGACAGAGACTGTATTTTTATTATACCATAAAAACAAATATGCATTACAGAAAAAAGACCGGTTTATCCACAACTTCATTTTCATCGCTCCGAAATCTCGCGGATGTTTCATGGAATTTTTTGCTGGATATTTTTTTTCCGAAAAAATGCCTGCTCTGCAAGAAAGAAGGGGCTTTTTTCTGCGCATCGTGCCGGATAAAAATGCCGGTAGATACGAATCCGCTCGCGAACCGCACGTTTTCGCTTTGGAGATACGACGACGAAACCGTCCGCAAAGCGCTCTGGGAATTGAAATACCGCGGGAGACGAGGAATTGCTCGCGAACTGGCTGAATCTCTCTACGATAAAATTCTTGAAACGCTGTCAGAAAACGAAGTTTTTGAAAATCCGGCAAGAAACCATGAACACTCCGAGCAATATCTTCTCGTTCCGATTCCCATTCATAAAAAACGAAGACGCGAACGCGGATACAATCAGTCAGAGCTTCTTGCGAAAGAGCTGGAAAAACTCAATCCTTCCCTTTTTTGCCTTGAAACAAAGCTACTCTTCAAAACAAAAGCGACACCGAGCCAGGTCTCCGTAAAAGACCGGGAAAAAAGATTGAAAAATATAAAAAATTCGTTCAGTGTGGAACATCAGGAAAAGGCGGCGGGAAAAAATATCATCATACTGGACGACATCACCACCACGGGAGCAACGCTTGCCGAAGCAAAACGTCTGCTCGCAAAAGCCGGAGCAAAAACCGTCTGGTGCGTAACGATTGCGCACTAATGCCTTTTTTTCGTCATCCTGAACTTGATTCAGGATCCACGTCGCCATTGTCGTCGTTACGCAGATTGCGGTTCAGGCCCGCAATGACCGATAGTCAAAAAAAATAACCCCTTCGGGTTATTTTTTTGAAAAATGAAATTGTTATTGTCTGTTTAATTCCGCCATCCTCGCCAAAATTTGTGAAAGTTCGGTTTGAAGCGCCTTAACCCTCGCCTGAAGCTGACCCATCGTCATACCGGAAATATCAGCCGCGCTTAAAGTACTTCCCGCGCTTACCGAAGCGGAACTTTCTCTCTGATTTAGCACCGTACGAGTTCCCGGTCCAACCACGCCAAGAGTATTCAACCCATGCGCCGCCTGGAATTTTTTCACCGCGGCGGTGGTTTGCGCCCCATAATATCCGGTCGGAACGGCAGATAAATATCCTTGAGAAATGAGAGTTTTTTGAAGTTCCTTTACTTCATCATTCTGATCTCCCGGAGTGAGATAGCTGTTGAACGTGTATACAGAAGTGGAAGCAGTCGGTGTTGATGCCGAAACGGTCGGCGTTACGTTTGGAGTGATTGCGGTTACCGGCGCAATCACCGGTGTCGCGACAGGAACTGATGTCCCGCCGTTCACGGTTACCTCAAGCGCTGCGCAAGCCCCACCGGAAGAACAAACATCAACAGACGAATGCCCGGTAGAAACTCCATACACCATGAGACTATTGCCGTTCAAAGTTTGCTGTGATACGGAACTTGTTCCTCCCGAAATGACGTAGGGCTGAGAACCGCCGGAAATCGTGATGGTAATGCTTTGTCCGGAAGAAAGAGACAGCGTATTTTGGCTTAAAGCAAGAGGCCCTCCCCCCGTGTTGTATTGCACGGTTACCGTAAGAGAATTGCAGGTTCCCGTTGAGGCGCAAACCCGGACAGACGATGTACCCGCAGAAATTCCAGTAAGAGTAAGTGTTGATCCGGTAAGATTTGCTTGGACAATTGCAGGGTTGGAATTGGAAGAAACGTAAAAAGTAACTCCGGTTGGCCCGTAAATGTTTACCGTCGTGCTTTGATTGGCGGAAACCGTCGGTGTAGCGGTACTGAACGAAAGAGAAACCGTGCTGGCATCTCCCGCCGTTGCGTTCACGACCCCGCACACCGCCCGGTCGGAAGAACAGACTGTGATGGATGCCGACCCGCTCGTGGAACCGGTACTGAGTGTTAAGATAGACCCGCTGATACTCGCTTGTATGATATTTGAATTTGAGTTGCCCGCAATTATGTAGGTTCCATTGCCGCCGGTTATAGTGACAGGGAGAGATTGTCCGTTTACCACCGTTGGGTTTGTCTGACTGAAAGAAAGCTGTACCGAACCCGCCGGATTCACGGTAACGTAAATGCTCGGACAATTGGAAACAGAACCCCCTACCTGACAAAGGGTGATATTCGTAGATCCGGAAACATTTCCGGAAATGGCCGCCGATGTTCCGCTGATACTCACATTCGCAATGGAAGGATTGGAATTATTGGAAACATACAAAGCCCCGGAACCGGAGTTGCTGGCAGTGATGGTCGCTGAAGATCCGACATTCAAAACGAGAGCGCTCTGACTTAGGGTAAGAGAATTAGCAGAAATAACCGCCGGCCAAGGAACCGCGGCAGAAGTCGGTCCGCTCAGCCCGTTTAAAATGGCCGTAATAAGCGTTCCGGTAGTCAGATTATATGTTGCCGCCGATAGCGTAGTAGAAAAATGTCCGGTTGAATCAGTTGTTCCTATCGGAGAGATAGTCAATCCGCTTCCGGTTTTCGTGTAAGAAAGCATCACGCCGACATTCGGATCTCCGGCAACGGAAACCAAAACGTTATCGCTGTTCCCCGTCGCGTTCAAAGAAAGAGTCGGCGTCACCGAAGCAAAAGCCAATGGAATAAGACTAAAGAATCCGACCATAAAAGCGCACAACGATAATTTCAAAGAAAGATATTTCATAAGAATAATGATGTAAAATAAAAATGAGAAACAAAAAACTTTTTTGTTTTTTGCGTACACTTTCATTGTACCGAAAAAGCAGCAAAAAAGCGACAAGCCTTTCGTGATTTTATGCACAGAAGTTCTCGTTCTTAAAAAACAAAAATTTTGTTTTTTCCTTCTTTTGTGATAGATTATCTACATGTTCGCGCGCGAAGCGCCCAGGAAAGTGTGAAAACCCAGGTTTTCACCACCCTAGCGACGAAGGAGCGAGAATGTATTCAATACAATTAAATACGCTGGAGAGGTGGGTGAGTCCGGTCGAAACCACCACACTGCTAACGTGGCAAGGGGTAAAACCCTTCGAGGGTTCGAATCCCTCCCTCTCCGCCAAGACAATAAAGTATCGGAGACGACCCATTGTCCTATGGAAGTGGTTTGTCCCACATACTTAAAATGGTAAGCAAAAATACACGATTTATTCGTGTATTTTTGTTATTCCTCAATAAGAGTAAGCCTCTTATCTTTGTAAATTATTCTCGATCGTAAATTTGCCAGTAACTCTCTTTTTTCTGTTACTGTTCCTTCCTTCAGAATATACTTCGCGAAGTTTCGTATATCAGTGTCCTTATTGTTTTTAATCTTTTCAGTCGCACCAAGTACTGATCTTTGAAAGATATTGAATCGTGCAATTTCATCTTCCAGTTTTTGCCTCATTCCCAGCTCATTTATATTCACGTT
>CALREZ010000014.1 GCA_943356445.1 Candidatus Nomurabacteria bacterium | reverse complement strand
ATTTCGGGATTGATTTAACTGCGCCGATGGAGTTTATTAACAGGAAAGTGTTTCCAAGGTATTGATTAGAAAACGGGTCGGGCCATATAAATCGAGACGTGACCGAGACGCTTCAATTTGGTACACTGAAAGTACCCAAAGAACCCTTGCGGGGTCTCACTTCGCGGGGTTCCAGACTGACTCAGTCAGCCCTTCGACTCGCAGCCTCGCTCGCTCAGGGCAGGCCCTTCTCCAAAATGAGAAAACGAGTCAATAAAATCCGTGGAAGCACAAAATCGGAATCAGTGCCAGGCACTCATTCTTTTTAAAATATATGTTGAAATTTTCTCTCGTCCGAGGCGTGTTGATATGGTATCCTTAAGTTAACTTAAATTACCATTCTTTTTATGGAAACTGTTAAAAACAACATTCCGGAGCAAAAACCTTTGGAGCACCTTACTGAGGGAGTTGCCCCCATTATGGCGTGCATCGGCACGCGGGAGGATTTTGAGAAAGAACCGACCCTCGGATTGACCGACCGATTGGGTTTTTGGGGAGAAAACCAACAAAATCTTTTTGTGGATTATTACGCGTATCCGTATGAGAATAACGGTAAAGGGATAAAAAACGCCGGAGAAAGAACATATGCCATTTCCGAGATAAGCGATCTGAATAAATTTTCTGTAAAGTATAAAAACTGTACGGGGGTTATTGTGTCGGGGCAAGACAAAGCAACGGGAAAAAATATCTCATTTTTTACGCATCAGGATCCTCTGAAAGTACTTCCCGAAGGTGATGTAAGAAGACAGTTCCTCGCAGATCTCAAATGGCGTTTGAAAGAAATGGAAAACCGATGTATTCCCGGAACGATAGATGCAGTCATTTTTGGCGGGAATTATTTGGACTCTGATCGTGCGGAAAAAGAATATAATCTTTCTGACCCTAAAGTTGAATTTGAGAAAAATTACAGAGATTCCATTCATTTGCTTTTGGAACATGTTTCGGAGGTTCTTGGATTCCAACCGACGGTGATTGCTGGCCCAAAAACGACAGAAGAGAGTGATGATGCTATTTACGACAACGAACACCGAAGACTCTACCTTCGCCGTCCGAAAACAGGAGAGGTGTCTTCCGAAAGTTTTAAACCTGAAGAAATGGAAAGAAGGGAAGAACAATGGAAAAAGGAATGGAAATAACGCTTTGTCCAGTGGATTTTTGACACTGCTTCGTGATACTATCATGGTCATGAAGAAAGCTCTCAAAAGAAAAGACATAAACGAAATCGTTGCGGAGCCGCAACGATTTCGTTTTGATAATTTGATGAAGAAAAAAACAATTTTGTTTGTTTTGATTTTTATCATAGGCGCCTCTTTCGGAGCTTTCATTACCCGTTTCGTCATGAAGGGACAGGTTGAAGCCGCGTACCGTCAGATTCGCCCGATTCGGGAAAAAAATTCCGCGTATCAATACATCAACCCTCTTTTGGCGTGCAGCATTCCGAACAGCAAGGAATTCTTTACAAATCTTCCCCTGGAAAGCAAAATAAAAAATTTGATAGAAGAAGAAAAAGCTTCTGGGAAGATAGACTCCGTTTCGGTGTATTATCGCGACCTTGTTTATGGCCGATGGGTGGGGATAGATGAGAATCAAAAATATGATCCCGCGAGTATGCTGAAGGTCGTCATTATGATGGCGTTCTATAAACAAGCGGAACAAGACCCGGATATCTTGAATAAATACATTTCTTACACACCCGATGTTGACGATGAAATCTCCGCGGTTCCTCTCCAGGCTCCGTCTTCTTTGAAAGTCGGGGGGAGATATACGATAGAAAAATTGATAGAGGCCATGATCATTGATTCCGATAACGGCGCAAAAAATGCTTTGCTTCTTAACGTGGACGAACGCTCTCTCTCGGAAACATATACCGATCTGGGCATAGAAAATCCTGATGATATAAAGGGAAGTTATATTATCTCCGCAAAATCCTATTCTCTCTTTTTTAGGATTTTATACAACGCCACTTACTTGAACAAAGAACTGTCGGAAAAAGCGCTCGGAGTATTGGCTCGCGCGAAATACCAGGAGGGTATTATCGCCGGAGTTCCTTCTTCTGTTCTTGTGGCTCAAAAATTTGGCGAGCATATTGAATCAAACGATCGTGCGATCGTTTACGAATTGCATAATTGCGGAATCGTCTACAAACCGGAAAAGCCGTATCTGCTCTGTGTTATGACCAAAGGAGAAGATCTCTCTCTTCTGACAAAAGTGATTCAGAATATCTCGCGAACTATCTATTCCTCTGAAGATTAAATTATCTTTGTATCTTTTTACTCATCTCTTTAGAGAGGGAGATATTTTCTTCCGCAATAGTTTTGGAAAGTCCGATATATTTTGCCTTTTTAAGAACGGGAGCTTCAAAGACTTCCGCATTGACGGCCGATATGGGGCCGTTTACGTTCTGAAGCAGCGGCGTTTTACACGCGCGAGCGCGGTAAACATTGAGCAATCCTCCTACCGATTTCAAATTCGGCATATCAAATTC
Source organism: Candidatus Nomurabacteria bacterium (assembly GCA_943356445.1). Classification (GTDB taxonomy): domain Bacteria; phylum Patescibacteriota; class Minisyncoccia; order Phycocordibacterales; family CAIJYI01; genus CAIJYI01. The sequence goes on along the minus strand of CALREZ010000014.1, from coordinate 21,719 downwards.
AAGGGTTTCTCCCGCGTTGAGCGCTCCTCCAACAAACTCCAGATGTGGAGCTTTAAAATCTTTAGAGTTCTTTGCTTCTACAAAACCGTTTACTGACACGAGATTGTCATACGAGAAAACAGAAGAATCATCGGTTATGTTTCCCGACCATTCGGTTATTCCATGTTTCAGTTCAGGAAGAAGATTTGTGAGGTTTGCGGTTGCTCCGGGGATTTTTGAAATAAATTCAGCATCTTCTTTTGTCATTTCTTTTGTCGCCTCAATTTTTCCCGACAAAACCAGAGTATCTTTTTTGGAATTGTATTCTCTGAATAGGATTTCTCCTCGTTCGGTACAGAGATGATTCAGGGCAACACTGATATCTTCCGATGCTTCACGGTGTATTGATTCTATTTTTCTTTTCTTTCCGTCGTCATCGGTCGTTTCCTCCATTTTTTTTAATACCTCTATGAATTCCCCAAAGAATGGGTCGGAGGGGAGAAGCTTTGCTTCGTAGACTTTTTTGATTTGAGTGAGGGATCTTTTTACTCTGTCGTATTCAAAAGTGATGACCGGCTTGTCTCCATCTTTTTGTCGGAACGAGAACGTATCAATATCCCCGGCTTTCATACGGTAAAGGTATGAACTCGCGCTGGTCGGAGCGCCGATACAGTGATACATCTCTTTTCCTTCCTCTTCAAGATGGGGCTGATTGAGAAGGCGAGCCAAATAGTACTTTCCCGAATCCGTTTCAAACTCAATGATATAGGGATTGTAAGACTCTTTATCATTGACGTTCATCCGTTTTTTTACTTCTTCGTGAGTTTGTTTGATGGTTCTTTTTTGATAATTTTCCACCAGGTCGTTGAGTGAACCTTTGAGAAAATTCGGCGTTTCAAAGATTGCTTGTCGAAGCATGGAGATATCCAGTTCGTTATTTTCTCGAAAGTACTGTAAGAGTTTTAAACGGAGCACTGCGGATCTCGCAGGGGAAAGTTCAAGAGAAAGAGAACAAAAAGCATCGTTTGCTTTTTGGAGCGCGTTTTTGCGTTCTTCTTCCGGAAAGCCTTTGGCTGTTTGGTTTATTTCGTTTTCGATTTTTTCAAGAAATTCTCGTTCATACTTCTCTTCCTGATTCTTGTTCTCAATTTTTGGTTCCATAGGTGTTCGTTGTTTATATCCACGATTATAACCCAAAATCGCGGAAATGAAAAAATTTCTTATTTTTTAAATTTCTGATATAATCTCATTAATGGACACAAATACTTCTCAAAAAAGGGGATCACTCGCACGCTTTTGGGTTATCACCGGCGTGCTGTTTTTTGGAGCTCTGCTTTTTTTCGGAGCTCAGTACAAAGAAAACGAAAGATTGCTGACCTATGAAAAAAAACAGGAAACGAAACCCTTGCCGCCGCCCAAACCGGTGCTTGATAAAATTGCCTACGACAAGAAGCTGGCGAGAATGGCGAATAATCTGGTGTTGAGCGTTTCCACCTCCACCGGCGCCACAACGTACGTGCTTGCCACTTCCACCGAAAACTATCTTTGGCCGGTAAAGACCGTCTATCCGAATCCGGGCGCCATTCTTCCTTTTCATCGCATTGTGGCTTATTACGGAAATTTATACTCTACGAAAATGGGCGTGCTCGGCGAATATCCCGAGGATGAAATGCTCGCAAGGCTTGATATTGAGGTTGCCCGATGGAATAAAGCCGACCCGAAGACTCCCGCGATGCCCGCGCTTCATTACATTGCCGCTACGGCGCAGGGTTCTGCCGGAAAAGAAGGGAAGTATATTCTTCGCATGCCCGACAGTCAGATAGACGAGATTTTAAGGATCGCAAAAAAAAGAGACGCGATTGTTTTCTTGGATCTTCAGGTTGCCTTAAGCTCTCTTCAAAAAGAGCTTCCCTATATTGAAAAGTATCTGAAGATGCCGCAAGTCCACCTGGGGATTGATCCGGAGTTTTCCATGAAGTCGGGAGCAAGACCGGGAACCGAGGTTGGTACCTATGATGCCGCCGATATAAATTATGCGGCAAACTATTTGGCAAAACTTGTTCGCGAGAATAATCTTCCCCCGAAGATACTTGTCGTTCACCGATATACCCAAGCCATGGTGACGAACTATAAAGCGATCAAACCTTTGCCGGAAGTGCAGATCGTTATGCACATGGACGGATGGGGTCCGGCTCCAAAAAAGATAAATACTTATCAAAGATTTATCTATGGCGAACCGGTTCAGTTCACCGGTTTCAAACTTTTCTACAAAAACGACATCTTAAATCCCGGCACGAAACTCATGACGCCGGAAGATTTGCTCAAACTCAAACCTCAGCCGGTATATATACAGTACCAATAAAAAATGATACGGTAGGAAAAGATTTCTTTGCCTCGGGAGGGTATTTTGAATACTCAAAAATGGCGCTATTGCATTGTCATTATTGTTTTTGTTTTGCTGGTTTTTATTCCGCCGACAACGGGAGGAACTTCCATGAAGATTTTGTCTGAAACAAATCAAAGTAAATTTTTAAAGATAGGACATCGCGGCGCGATGGGGTATGAACCGGAAAATACGATTCGCTCTTTTCAAAAAGCGATTGAACTCGGTGTTGACGTGATTGAACTGGATGTTCGTATTTGCAAAAGCGGTGAGGTTGTCGTTATTCATGACGACCGCGTTGACGGTACGACCGATGGAACGGGTTTTGTCCGCGATAAAACTTTGGAAGAATTGAAAAAACTTGATGCGGGAAAAGGAGAAAAAATCCCGCTTCTTACCGAGGCGCTGAATGCGGTTCAAAAGAGCGTCATGGTAGATATTGACCTCAAAGAAAATGGAACAGCCGGGCCGGTCGCGGAAATCATACGGCGGTATATTTTGGAAAGACACTGGAATTATGACCTATTTATTGTTTCTTCTTTTCTCTCTGATGAGCTAACAGTTTTTACATCACTGGCGCCGAATGTCAGGATTTCTCTTCTTGGGAACCCCTCTCCCGGTTTGCTCCTTCTGGGTCAAAAACTTTCCGCAACGTCTCTCTCTGCTCATCACGGGACAATTACCGAAGATTTTGTAAGGGAAGCTCATGGAAAAAAGATGGAAGTTTTTGTTTGGACGGTAAACCATGAAGAGGATATCGCAAGAATGAAAACTCTCGGTGTTGACGGAATCATCTCGGATTTTCCGAATAAGCTTTAGGAAAAAGACAGGAGGGCGGGTTCATTAATCCGCCCTTTTTCAATTGGCGCGATTGCTTGCATAATTTGCAATTATATGGTATTATTCTTTTTAGAAATTTCATAAAATTTCTGTTCTTGCAACAAAACAACCGGAGGAAAAAAGATGGTAACAGGACGATTTACAACCAGCAACTACGGAGTAATAATTTTCGTTGAAAAAACGGATGCTCATATCGTAGATGATTACGGAAATGAAATACCCGACAAACTTTTTCTTTTAGTAACGAACGATTACGGGGTCAGCGTTCTCGTACCGTATAAAGGGTTGCCCGACAGCGGGGTATAACTTTTCAAGAGCGGCGTCCTGAAATGGCGCCGCTCATTTTTTTTCTCTCGGCTGTTAATTGATTTTTGTCTTTAATGGACTTATTATTATCAATATGGAAAAAATCTCTCAAAACGAACGTCATGAACGCCGTTCCTCGGAACGGTCTTTTTCTCCGACCAAAAGCGCTTTACGCGTGTTCCAAAAAATAAAAAGACCGCTTTCCGTCGCGGTTATCGCGGCATTCCTTTTTTATGTTGTGCAGGTTGCGAGAGAAGTTCATGAAATAGATGTTCTTGGAATGAGCATCAGCCTTCTCGCCGGTCTTTCCATTTTTCTCTATGGGATGTCAAAGATGGAAAGTTCTCTTGACCGTCTTGCCGGCAACCGGGTCAAAAAAATGTTGGAAAGCGCGACTGAAACGAAACTTTCCGGGGTGGCGACCGGCGCCGCCGTTACGGCTCTCGTCGGTTCCTCTTCCATTACGACGGTTCTTCTTATTAATCTTGTCGGTACGAGCATCCTTTCTTTTGCCCGTTCCGTTCCGGTTATTTTTGGAACGAACATCGGATCAACCATTACTCTCCAGCTGCTCGCTTTTAATGTTGATGCCTTCATTCCGTACTTTCTCGTCTTCGGATTTCTTTTGTTATTCTTGAACAAGAACAACAAGAAGATGTATGCAGTCGGAAACATCGTCTTCGGTTTGGCGCTTATCTTCTTCGGTCTGTATCTCATGAAGACGGCAATGATTCCTCTTCGAACTTTTGAACCGTTCCGTGAAATGATGGTGAACATGGAGAATCCGCTTCTCGGCATGCTTATCGGATTCTTCTTCGCCGGGCTCATTCAGTCAAGCGCGGGAACCGTGGCTATCGTAATAGCGCTCGCGGCGAACGGATTGGTAACGCTCCCCGCCGGTATCGCTCTCATTCTCGGCGTACACATCGGAAAATGCAGCACGGCTCTTTTGGCGGGCATCGGCAAGAATGGAATGGCAAGAAGAGTCGTGGTGGCTACGGTCATCTTTGCCGTTTCCAGCGCTCTTATTTTCATTTTCTTCATTCCCGAATTAGTCTATGCGGTCAGTCATATCGGAGGAAGCATTCCCCGACAGATCGCCAACGCCCATACGATATTCAATGTTTTGGCAACGCTGGTATTTTTGCCGTTCACCTCACTCTTCGTCTCTTTTGTTGAAAAAATTGTTCCGGCCAAAAGAACAAAAGAAGAGGAAGAGTCCATTCCGAAATACCTGCGGACAGAAGAAGAAATCCACGGGCCGATGGGCGTGTACTTCGGTCTTCTCGGGGTGAAGCAGGAAATTCACCGAATGGGGACGACCGTTCTTGAAATGTATGATGATGTTCTCAACGGCATGCTCCACGGAACGGAAGATGAATTGGAGAAGATAGAAAAAAGAGATAACAGCGTTGACGCCCTCTACGATAGGATCTATGAAAACATTGTCATGATCCGTCTTGCCGACAGAACGGAAGAACAGTTGGAGATCTCCAATAAACTGGAACACTTTGCAGATGAACTGGAACGAGCCGGCGACACAGTGAAGCGATTGGCTCACTATGGAATTGAACGCGACCAAAAAGAAGTGGAGATCAGCGAGGGAACCCAGCAGAAAATTACTGAAATACACGGGCTTATACGCGAACAATTTTTGCGGTTGCTGAATGTTGTTTCCGGAGTTATGTCCAAGGAAGAAACCGTCAATACGGAAAAAGAAATCATGGACGAACGGAAACTTATTCTCAAGAGAACCGAAGAAATCATTCAGTATCTGGAAAGGATCAGAAGGGAAGGCGAAATGCCATTCCGGATAGAGGCGTTCAAGATAGAACGCGACATGCTTCGCTATATGACGAGGTTCTACAAAAAGATTCATCATATGGCCTCGCTCCATCTTTCAAACTATTCGCTTCATGAAGAGGAAGAAATTCTCTCTTCTGAGAGCGACAGCGAGTAATTCACGCGACATTAATCAATAAAACCATACTATGGAATATATTATATTCTTTGTTTTCGTAGCCCTCTCCGCATTTTTCTCCAGCGCCGAAACCGCTTATTTCAGCATACGGCATAGCCAGGTTCGCATCATGCAGGAACAGAAGAAAAAGAACGCCGATTTGGTACACCACCTTAAAGATGATCCCGAACGGCTTCTCATCACCATTCTTATCGGCAATAACATCGTCATCTTTGCCTCGGCTTCTTTTGCGACTATGTTCGGCATTGAACATTTCGGTCCCGTCGGCGCGGGTATTGCTACGGCGATTGCGACCTTTGTCATGCTTATCTTCGGAGAGATCTTTCCAAAGACCATTGCCATTGCTCACTATATGCCGATGACCCGTTATTTTGCGAAACCCCTTTACTTCTTTGTTCTCCTCTTTTCTCCTCTTACCTGGCTTCTGCTGAAGCTCCACCATTTTGCCAACAAGGCCATGCAGGTGAAGAAACAGCCGATGGTGAGCGAGGAAGAAATTCGCGCCATGAGCCGCCTTGGGGTAGAGCACGGAGCGATAGATCAAAGCGAACAGGAGATGATAGAAAAGATCTTTCGTTTTGATGATGTAAAAGCGGGAGATATTATGACTCCGATTGATAAGGTTGAAGTATTGAATGGAGATGTGCCGGTGGAGCAGATCGCTTATTTTGTCGCTCACTCCGCTTTCTCTCGATTTCCCGTTCACGATGGCGGTACTGCCGAAAGGATTGTCGGATACGTTCACGTGAACGATATCATGAAAGCGCTTAATTCCGATGATAGAGAAAGACCGGTTATTGATTTCATTGATGAAATAAAATGCGTCAGCGAAAACAAACCGGTGGACAGCATTTTCCGAAGCATGCAGAAGAGTCGGCATCATCTGTATCTCGTTTACGAAGATGAACATAAAACGGCCGTCGGTATCGTGACGATGGAAAATGTGCTGGAAGAGATTGTCGGGGAGATAAAAGACGAGACGGACGATTAAATAAAGAGATAAGCAAAAAGGGAAAGCCGTATCGCCCACTGGGCGATACGGCTTTAGTTTTTATAGGAAAAATTGGATGACTTGGAAATATCCGTAAAGAGCGTGGCTCCATGCGGCAACCCCGAATCCTTTTTTGAGATAGACCCACCCAAGGAATCCTCCTGACAGGAAGCGGAAAACGAATCCGCCTATGGTGTAAGGATTGTCCGGGTTTTCTATTATTCCGAAGTATTGTCCCAAACCGGGAAAGAAATGAAAGTAGTGGATCTCCGCAAAAATGAGTGAAGAAAATACGATGGCGATGAGAGAACTTTTAGATTCTTTCATTCCGTATTTTTTCAAAACCCAGAATGTTCCGCCGAGCAACATCACACGGCAAAGCAATTCTTCAAAAAATCCCGCCCCGCTTCTCATTGCAAAAAGCATCGGGAGAAGCGAAAAGGTGCTTTGATCGCCCTGCGGAAGCCCTGATTGCATAAGCGATATGGCAAAAGCAATGATCCATAACATTCCCGCGAAGGGAAGGGCTTGCTTAATCGTGTATAAGACATCCCCGGGGTTAAGGTATAACGGGCCGAATTTTTTGCTTTCTTTGTAACAGACAAAAAACAGACCTGTTACCACGAGAACCCCGGCAAGACTTTGCGGAATAAGGCCGAAGAGCATTGCAAATTTTTTGAGTATGAGTTCCGCGTTCAGTATCATTTCCATCTGGCTTCCTGAAAGAATGGAACCCGACTCGGTAATGACATAATGAAGGAAGAGAGGAATTGTTACGTAGAGTCCGTATCTGATTGATGTGGAAAGGTTTGTTTCGGGATTGTTGATACCCATAATTCCTCCTTGGGAAAATGGCAAAGAATCTGTTTTTACGATATCTGACTTCGTTGGTATTGTCAAACGGTAAAAAAATTCCCCGTACCTTGCCGGAACGGGGAATATAATTTATTTCATATCAACTTCTTTTAACACTTTTTGAATTTCCCAAAAAGGTACGGCCCCTGCCTGCAGAGTCATGCCGCCAAAATCGGGTTTCGCCATTGTTGCCATTCCTATGACTTTGAAATCAAGGAGGGAAACCAGAGGCCCGCCGGAGTTTCCTGAATTTATCGGAGCGATAAAATGAAGGTACGGCGTTTTTCCTCCTACGCGAAAGGTATTGTTTCCGAGCATCCCCTTGGTGATAGTGAAAGGAAGTTCCAGTGGGGTTCCTATCATAATAACCGGTTCGTCAGGGACGACATATGGCCCTTTTCCGGAAACTATTTTTCCGTTCACTATACTAGGCGAGCCGGTACGAAATTCGGCAACTTTCCATTTTTTTGGAGGCGTTCCGTTCGTTTGCTCGTTTGAAATTTTAAGCACGGCGACATCCGAGTCTGGAAAAGTTTTTATGACATCCACATTCCAATGGCGGTTTTGCGAATCAACAATAAAGTTTTTAACATCAAATCTTAATCCGAAAAGAGAAGAGACGGGAACATTTCTGGTTTTTGCCAGGTTATCCGTGCAGAATTTTTCTTTTGCCGCAACATCAACGACGTGATTATTGGTTGCAAAATATCCCTTTTCGTCTACGGTAAAAGCCGAACCCACCCCTTCCACACATACGGACTTAACGTCTTTTTCGGTGATATATACTTTTATTTCAAAAGAGAAAACAGACGGAGAGAGAAGCTCCCGCGCAAATTTTGTTTGTTGATATTCCGCGATCGCCGGCGCGTTCGGAGGAGGCTGTTTTAAAGAACCGACCGCGAAGGCGATAGCGAAAGCGGTAAAAATAACCAGTGTGAAATTCCGCGCAAGGGCGAGATAGTATTTCATTTTAAACTCCTTTTGTCTTGTGTGACAAACAGCTGAATTTCTGCATTCAGACTACCTAACTTATGCGTTACTGTCAAATTTCTTTCCTCATGTTTTTTCTGTTATTATCGGGAGATATGAAGTATTCTCTGCTTATCGGTATAATTTTTGCAAGCGCTTTTTTTACCGCGAGAAAAGAAGAGTTTGTTCTTACTCCTCCGACAAAAAATGAAGCGACTATTGTTGCGGTCGGGGATATTATGTTCGGACGCTACGTGGAAGAACTTTCCCTTCGCCGGGGCTGGGATTACCCGTTCGCTTCAACGACGGAAATTTTTTCCGGCGCCGATGTTGTTTTTGGAAATTTTGAAGGAACGGTTGCGAACGAACATCAGAAAACTCCCAACTACGGATGGCATTTTTCTTTTGATAAGAATGCGGTAAAAGCGGCCCGTCGCGCGGGAATAAATGTCGTTACTCTCGCGAATAATCACTCAACCGATTTTGGCGAAAGCGGATACTCGGAAACAGTTTCTTCTTTAAGCGATATCGGAATTGCTTCTGTCGGAAAACATTCCGATTATTTGTATGAAAAAAATGGAATAAAAATTCGGTTCATGGGCTGGAACGATACGTTTGCGCCTCTTTCTCTCAAAACCGTTTCAGATAAAATCCGCGCGTCAAAAAAAGAAAATGAATTTTTGATTGCCGCTGTTCATTTCGGAGAAGAGTATTCGGCGAGTCCCACTGACCGCCAGAAGGAATTGGCGCGCGCTTTGATAGATGCCGGAGCGGATGTCGTTATCGGGTCCCATCCTCATGTTGTGGAAGAAAAGGAAATCTATCGCGGCAAACCGATTTTCTACTCGCTGGGAAATTTTATCTTTGACCAGTATTTTTCGGAAGAAACACAAAAGGGTCTTGCGGTAAAAATGACGATAACAGGGGATACTGTGAAGTATGAAATGCTGCCGATAGATCTGCGCAAGAGTCGTCCAAAATCGGATAAGAGCTATCCGGCAAAAAGTTTTTCACTTCCGCGCATAAAATAAGAGAATTTTGTGGTATAATCTTCAGTATATTAGAAAATAATTTTAATAAATTTATGCCTCACGAAGAAAATAAAACGAAATCCTCCCCCAAAGATGTTTTTCTTCATATTTTGATGATCGGAGCCCTTTATGTGAGCACTTTCATGATCTCATCGCTTTGGTTTGATTACATCAATTTCTGGTTCCCTGATAAATTGAATTATAACTATCGCGCCATTCTTGAGGGAATTCTTGTCGGCACCTCAACGCTCATCGTTATTTTCCCCGTATATCTTCTTACCTCATGGCTTCTTGAAAAGGAAATTAAAATAGACAAAGAGAAAAGGGAAATGCTGGTACGCAAATGGCTTATCTATTTAACTCTCTTTGTTTCGGCTATTGCGATTATCGTTGAAGTTGTTCGCCTGGTATACAATTTCCTTTCCGGAGAGCTCACAATGAATTTCTTCCTGAAGATATTCGTGGTGCTTATCGTTGCGAGCGTGGCCTTTGGTTATTATCTCTGGGACGCAAAACGAAAGATCGGTTCGGTCAGCAAACTTCCGAAATATCTCGCGTGGACTACCGGTCTTGTTGTTTTTGGAAGCATTGCTCTCAGTTTTTTTCTTGTCGGTTCTCCGGCTCACCAGAGGGCGGTGCGTTTTGATGATCAGCGTCTTGCCGATTTGCAAAGCATCCAAGGACAAGTGATTACCTACTGGCAGCAAAAAGAAGCCTTGCCTCCCGCTTTGCCGAATCTTGTAGACAGTGTCGGATGGTTTGTTTTGCCGACTGATCCGGATACCCGCGCCCAGTATGAATATGTCGTAAAAGGCCCGCTTGCTTTTGAGTTGTGCGCTACCTTTGGCGCGAAGAGCGTTGATACTCAAGCGACGGAGAGAACTTATGCGCCTGCCGTTCCGGTTCCTGAAAAAGCAGCGCCTGCTGAAAATTGGTCTCACGAAGAGGGGAGAACGTGCTTTGAAAGAACCATAGATCCGGAAATTTGGAAAACGAATAAACCCCTGCCGGTCATTATTCAAGAGAAGACACCTGCTCCTTCCGTTCCCGCGCAATAACAAGAAATTCTTAAAACCGCCGCGAAAAACTCGTTCGGCGGTTTTTTTGTGTGCAATTGACAAAAAAACATATGTCTGATATACTAAAAACAGATAAGCTATTTTAAAAGTGAGGTGTATTATGTCTCCCATGACATTTGTTGCTGTACTTTTTGTTGTGATGTTTTTGGTTGTCGCGGTTATCGTATCGGTTTGTTTTGTCCAAACGTACAAAAAAGAAAAAGAGATACTGATGAAGTTGTTTCGTTCAACTCTGGTTCAGATTCCCGCCGACCAATTGAAAAGAATTTCCATCGCCAAAATACACGGCGATGAAACCAATTTGAGACAAGACATAGATGAAATTCGCCGGGATATAATCAGAAGAAAAACGACGGAAATTTCCATCAAAAAGTAATTATCAAAGGGCTTCGCACAGAGGCCCTTTTCCATTGACAGAGCAAGTCTATTTGACTATCTTTCTTTTAGAGGTGACTTTTCGGTAATCGTATCGGTTATCATGAGTACTTTAAAAGATAAAAGGAGAAATTATGTGTGGAATTGTTGGAGCGGTAAGAAAAAACAAAGCGGCGGTTCCCGTATTGATTCAGGGGCTTAAAGCTCTTGAATATCGGGGATACGATTCCGCGGGCGTTGCCGTTATTGAAGACGGCAAAATAACATGCGTTAAATCCGTCGGGAAAGTGGCGGAATTGGAAAAACGGCTTCATGAACAGCCTTTGAAAGGTTCTGTCGGTATCGCTCACACGAGGTGGGCGACTCACGGCGTTCCTTCGGAAAAAAACGCGCATCCTCATCTTTCCGACGGAAAACAAGTGGCGGTGGTGCATAACGGCATTATTGAAAATCACGAAAAATTGCGGGCGTTGCTTGAATCAAGGGGATACAAATTTTCTTCGGAAACAGATACTGAAGTTATCGCGCATCTCGTGGATTATTATCTCAGCGGAGAAAGCGACCTTTTTGAGGCAGTGGAAAAAACGGTTCGCGAACTTAAAGGCGCGTATGCTATCGCGGTCGTCAGTTCGAACGCTCCCGATAAAATAGTCGCGGCGCGTTCCGGAAGCCCTCTCGTTGTCGGCTTTGGCAATGAAGAGATGTTTGTCGCCTCGGATGTTTCCGCTTTGATTTCGGAAACGAATAATTTTACGTATCTGGAAGATGGCGATGTCGCGGAGATTTTTGCGGACGGTTGCGCTTTTCGCAACGCGAGCGGAAAACGGGTGCATCGTCCGATGATCCAAAGCGAGCTCACGGCAAATGATACTTCTTTGCATGGATTTCAACACTTCATGCAAAAAGAAATATACGATCAACCGAAAGCGATTCGCGATACGGTGAAAGAGGTGTTGGTTGGCGGAGAAATTCGGGAAGATTCTTTCGGAAAGAAAGCGCTTTCAGTATTTCGCAAAATATCGTCAGTGCAGATTATCGCGTGCGGGACAAGCTATCATGCCGGTCTTGCCGCGAAATACTGGATAGAACCGCTTGCGGATCTTCCCTGCAATGTTGACGTCGCGAGCGAATATCGTTATCGCAATCCGCGTTTTCGCAAAGGAACGCTCTACGTATTCATTTCCCAATCGGGAGAAACGGCCGACACCCTGGCGTGTCTCAATATGATCAAAAAGGAAAGTCCCGATTCTCATACTCTGGCAATTTGCAACGTTCCCGAAAGTTCTCTTACGAGAGAAGCGGAACTGACCGTTTTTACTCGGGCGGGAAAAGAAATCGGCGTTGCTTCCACGAAAGCGTTTACCACGCAATTAGTCGCGCTTCTTCTTTTGACGGTCGTGCTCGGTTGCGTTCGCAAAACGATTCCGCTTCAGACAAAAAAACTCATCACGAAAGGATTGATTGAACTGCCGGAAAAAATAGAGGAAGCGCTTTTGCTTGACTCAACGCTTCGCGCTCTTGCTCCGAAGTTCGTTAAAAAGGAACATTGCCTTTTCCTTGGACGGGGAATTGAATACCCGATCGCTTTGGAGGGCGCGCTTAAACTGAAAGAAATTTCTTACATTCACGCGGAGGGGTATCAGGCGGGGGAACTGAAACACGGGCCGTTAGCTTTGGTTGATGAAGAGATGCCGGTGATCGCCGTCGCCCCAAACGACGCGCTTGCCGGAAAACTTCAGTCTAATTTGAAAGAAGTTCGCGCGCGGAACGGAAAGCTTTTTATTTTCGCTTCTCCCGAAACGAAGATCGTAAAAGATGAAGGAACGGAAATTATCCTGATTCCGGAAGTTGATGAACTTTTGGCGCCGATCGTCGCCATTGTTCCTTTGCAGCTCTTCGCCTATCACGTGGCGGTTCTGCGAGGAAAAGACGTAGACAAACCTCGCAATCTTGCGAAATCGGTCACGGTAGAGTAACTTTGAGGAGTGTGAGCGGGTTATACCTGCTGACACTCCTTTTTTAATACACAAAAATATATGAAAAAAATAGTCACTATCGGAGGGGGGACGGGAAGCTTCATGCTTCTTTCCGGACTCAAAAAATATCCTTTGGAAATAGGAGCGATTGTTTCCATGGCGGATAACGGCGGTTCTTCCGGCGTCTTGTGCGACGAGCTCGGCGTTCTTCCTCCTGGTGACGTTCGGCAGTGTTTGGTTGCGCTCTCTGATGCGTCCGACGATATGCGCGCTCTGATGAATTATCGCTTTACGGAAGGAGGGCTTCGCGATCACAGCTTCGGAAATCTTTTTCTTTCCGCTCTGGAAAAAACGCATAAAAATTTTTTGGAAGGAATTGATACGGCCATGGAAATTTTGAAGGTCAAAGGCCGGGTTATTCCCGTTACCGGAGATAAGGCCGAACTTCGCATGGAACTTTCTGACGGAACTTTCATTGAAGGAGAAGACAACATAGATCATGCTCGGTTCCAAAAGACGGGAGTAAAAAAACTTCTTTTTGCTTCGCCGGTAAAAGCCAACCCTGTTGCGGTTGCCGCCATTTTAAAAGCTGATGTTATTGCTATCGGCCCGGGAGATATTTACGGAAGCATTCTCGCAAACCTGATCATTCCCGAAATTGCCAGTGCACTGCGCCGTTCTCGCGCGCCGATAATTTACAACGTAAACCTGACGAATAAAAAAGGGCAGACGGAAGGGTTTGATGTTGATGACTATGTGAATGCCATTGAAAGCGTTATCGGAAAAGGCCGAATCAATTTTGTTCTGTATAATACGAAACGACCGTCTCTGAAATTGCTCAAAAAATATGAAGAGCAGGAAGGGGAACATTTTTTGGTTGAATTTGATGCCGATAAAAATCCGAAACGCGGATATCGTCTCGTTCGCGGCGATTTTTTGAAAGACGGAGAAATAAAGAAAACAAAAGGAGACGCGCTGGCCTCTTCCCGCTCTTTTATCCGCCATGATTCCGAAAAACTGGCAAAGGCGGTCACTCTTGTTTCCGAGCTGCCGGCATATGAGAGCATTATTTCCGATATTTTATAAAGTTGACTTTTTTCTTGCCCCCGTGTATCTTTCTTTCTAGTTGAACTTTTTATCTGCCGGAAGATGCTATGAAATCTTTCGGCAATCTACAAAAAATCCGATCTTTGGAATTCCGAAGGTCGGATTTTTGCAGTTGCGGAACGTTTGTCACCAAGAGAATTTTGAGCTAGTATTACTATATTATTGGTTTATAAAAATAAACATGGAAACACTTTTTAAAAACAAAAGGTTTGTGAATGTCCTCATTATCCTCTTTTTCTCTTTATCCCTCTTTTTGCTCGGGCTTTTTCTTAACGGAATAAAACAATACTCCTTTATCGGACGCGATATTCCGGCTTTGACCACCATCAGTGTTACCGGGGAAAGCGAAGTGTTCGCTAAACCCGATGTCGTTGAACTTTCTTTCTCGGTAAGCAAGGATGCCAAGACGGTTGGAGAAGCGCAAAAAAATTCTACGGAAAAGATTAACGAAATCATTTCTTATCTGAAAGATATGAAAGTGGACGATGCTGACATTAAAACAACGGATTACAGCGTCTATCCGAAATACGAATATCAAAGAGCTGTTTCTTGTCTGGGAATGATGAACGGATATTGTCCTGACGGAAAGCAGATCCTTGTCGGTTATACTGTGAATCAGACGGTTGATATAAAAGTTCGCAAAATAGATGATGCCGGAAAAATTCTTGTCGCTATCGGAGACAAGGGGGCGACGAACGTAAGCGGTCTTAATTTTACGGTAGATAAGAAAAAAGAAGTTGAAGCCGATGCGCGCAACAAGGCGATACAGGACGCCCAGAAAAAAGCCGATGTTCTGGCAAAAAATCTCGGAGTGAAATTAACGCGCGTTATCAATTTCTCTGAAGGACAGGCTCCGACTCCTTACTATGGAATGGGAGGAGGTATGATGAAAACGGCAAGCTTTGCTGCTCCGGAAGCCGCTCCGGCTCCGTCCATCCCAGTTGGTGAAAATAAATTCACTTCCAACGTAACCATTACCTACGAAATTCAATAGAGACAAAAAATTCGCAAGAGCCTATCTCTTACCAAGAGATAGGCTCTTGTCGTAAAAAGTAAAAAATGTATAATATCGCTACGATTATAAGATAAAGAGCCGTTATTGGCTCCCTTAATACCTATGTCCACAAAAACAAAAATCATACCGCTCGCCGACCGCGCTCTGGTCAAGGCGGGAAATCCGAATGACGGGAAAAAGACCAAATTCGGCATTATTATTCCTGAAACAATAGACAAAGAACGTCCGGAAACCGGCGAAGTTCTTGCTGTTGGAGAAGGGAAAACTTTGGAGAATGGGGAAGTTTTGCCGATGAAAGTTAAAGTGGGAGACACGGTTCTTTTTTCAAAATACGGCCCCGACGAAGTCACTATTGAGGGGGAAAAGTATTTCATCATTAGAGAGGATTCCATATTAGCAGTAATAAAGTAAAAAGAAAAAAGTAAAAAGGAAAAGCGGACGATGTTCGCCAACTTTTAACTTTTTTCTAAAAAATCATGTCAAAGCAAATAATTTATGATGAAAAAGCCCGCGCTCTTTTGAAAGAAGGAGTTGATAAGGTAGCGAACGCGGTGAAGATTACTATCGGCCCGCGCGGCAAGAATGTCATTCTTGACCGAAGCTACGGAGCGCCGATGATTACGAACGACGGAGTAACGATTGCCAAAGAAATTTCTCTTTCCGATAAAGTGGAGAATATGGGGGCGGAAATGATTAAAGAAGTAGCTTCCAAAACCAACGAAGTTGCCGGCGACGGTACGACCACTGCGGTCGTGCTTGCGCAAGCGATGATTTCCGAAGGAATGAAAAAAACGACCATGGGAGTAAATGCCATGGGAGTTCGTCTGGGAATTGAAGCCGGGGCGGAAGCGATCGTTTCGGCGCTCAAGGCTATGGCGAAACCGATCAAGAATCATTCTGAAATAAAACAGGTTGCAACCATCTCTGCCGAATCCGAAGAAATCGGAAAGATTATTGCGGACACGATTGATAAGGTGGGTCAGGACGGCGTTGTAACCGTTGAAGAATCGCAAACAGTGGGAATTGAATCCGAAGTCGTAAAAGGTCTCCAGTTTGATAAAGGCTACGTATCCCCGTATCTTATTACGAACGCCGAAAGAATGGATGCGGAATACAGCGATGTCGCCGTCCTTCTTACCGATAAAAAAATATCTTCCATCAAGGAAATTCTTCCTCTTTTGGAAAAGCTGGCTCAAACCGGAAAGAAAGATTTGGTCATTATCGCCGATGATGTTGACGGCGAAGCGCTTTCAACTTTTATC
Organism: Candidatus Nomurabacteria bacterium; assembly: GCA_943356445.1. Taxonomy (GTDB): domain Bacteria; phylum Patescibacteriota; class Minisyncoccia; order Phycocordibacterales; family CAIJYI01; genus CAIJYI01. The sequence continues at coordinate 5,570 of CALREZ010000014.1, read as the reverse complement.
GTCAATAAACTTCGCGGTACGTTCAATATCCTTGCCGTGAAGGCGCCGGGGTTTGGAGACAGAAAGAAAGAAACCTTGGCAGATATCGCTGTTGTTATCGGCGGAAAAGTTGTTTCCGAAGATGTCGGGATGAAATTGGAAACCGCTGAAATTTCCGTTCTCGGACATGCGGGAAAAGTTATTGCGACCAAAGACCACACCACGATTGTCGGAGGAAAAGGGAAGAAACAAGAAATTGATTCCCGTATCGCCCAGATCCGCAAACAGATTGAAATCACCGATTCAAAATTTGATAAAGAAAAATTGACGGAGAGACTCGCGAAACTCGCCGGAGGGGTGGCTGTCATAAAAGTTGGCGCCGCAACCGAAACGGAAATGAAATATCTGAAACTCAAAATTGAAGACGCGGTGAATGCGACGAAAGCCGCGATTGAAGAGGGGGTTGTTCCCGGAGGCGGAGTCGCCCTCGTGAAGGCTGCCGAGAAATTGAGCGCGAAACAGGTCGTCGCGCCTCTCAAAAATTTTGAAGCCGAATACAAAGTCGGTTGGGAGATTGTCATGAAAGCGGTAGAAGCTCCTCTCCGTCAGATTGCCATTAACGCGGGAAAGGACGGCTCCGTTATCGTTGAAAAAGTGCGAACTTCCAAAGGGAACGGTGGCTATGACGCGAAAGCGGACGAGATGATTGCCGATATGCTTCTTGCCGGAATTATTGATCCGGTCAAGGTAACCAGAAGCGGTTTGCAGAATGCCGCGAGCGCCGCAGCCATTCTTCTTACCACCGAAGTTGCCATTACCGAAGAACCCAAAGAAGAAAAGCAAATGGGCGGAGGGATGCCGGGTGGCATGGGCGGAATGGACTACTAAAAATAGATGAATAAAAACGCTTTTCTGTTAATCCAGAAAGGCGTTTTTTAGGAGTCTGAAACTCGTTGACATGTATGAAAGCCTCTTGTACTATAAAGAAGGACTTGCTTCGGCAAAAAAGTACATTTTTAACACACAGAGAAAATGGAGGTAAACATGATTTCTATTGAGAAAAAAAGATTGGTCGCATTATTTGCCGGAACATTCTTACTGCTCGCCGCAGGCAACATTGGCGCCAGCTTCATTCTTGCCGGTCTCGTTACATTTCTTCTCGTTCCTTTTATCTAAAAAGGACACTCCCATAGCCGTCTCAGTTTTTACTGAGGCGGCTATTTTATTATCAAACTTTTTTTATTTGAGTTTTCCTTTGCGGTGAACGTTCTTGTCTTATATAATAAAAAGAAATAGTTACTCACTAACTTCTTTGTTCTATGTCTCATGAAATTTTTCACAAACTTAAAAAAATTCTTATCGTCAGCGTTCTTGCAATCGTCGGACTCTCTGTCTTCTTGGTGGTTTCCATTATTTTAATTTCTCTTTCCGGAAAATCTGAAAGAGGCTTGTCAGGTTCTTCCGCTGTTTCTTCTTATGGTATTGGACGAGGAGGCGGCTTCTTGGCGGAAGATTCCGCGGTAAAAAACGGCGGGACGGTTTCTTCTCCTCTTCCTCCGGAAAATTCACAACCGTCAGCAAGTCCGAGCGCTCAAGGCGAATCCAGTCCTATTGTGGAAAGAAAACTCATGCAGGACGGCAGTCTTTCCCTTGTGGTTAAACAGGTGGAAACGGCGGTTTCTTCTTTGACCAATGTCGCTCAAAATTTGGGCGGACGAGTAGATGATGTTCAGTATTCCAATGCAAAAGAATTCGGCAGAAAAAGAGCCGTGGTAACACTGCGTGTCCCCTCGGTGAATTTTGATTCGGCGATGATCCAAGCAAAGCAGATAGCGCTCGGCGTGGAGTCGGAAAACGTTTCCACTCGCGACGTCACGGAACAATTCATTGATATGCAGGCGCGCCTGAAAAATTTGAAAGCCGAAGAGGAGCAGTATCAGCAGATCATGCAAAAGACGACCGATATCACCGATACGCTGGAAGTTTCTCAATATCTGTTTGATACGCGTCAGCAGATAGAACAACTGCAGGGGCAGATGAACTATCTTTCTCGACAAGTTGATATGTCGGTTATTATCATATCGCTTTCGTCCGATCCCGATATTGATGCCGCGAATATCGTCTGGAGTCCGATGACGACCATCAAAGGGGCGGTTCAGTATTTCATTCGCGCCTTTTATGGTTTGATAGATGTCATCATCTGGGGAGTACTCACTTTTCTTCCGTTGCTGGCGATTTTTGGAGGTTTTGCTTTTCTCTTTGTTTGGATTTTTATAAAACTCCTTCGCCCGTGGTACTTTAATATAAAAGATTTCTTCCATTTCTAATCCGTTATTTTTGTGGTATAATAACCCCGTTCGTCATTCTCTTGAAAAAGGGAATCCACGTTCGTCGTTAATGCCAATAAAAATAAAAAATATATGATATATCAAACCGTAGGAATGATCCTTGTATCCATTATTATCGTCATCGCGTTGGTGGTGCTTTTTGCCTATAATCGATTCGTTCGGCTGATGATTAACGCCAAAGAAGCATGGGCGGATATTGATGTTCAATTAAAAAGACGCTATGACCTAATCCCGAATTTGGTAAATACGGTCAAAGGATATGCCGCTCACGAAAGCGGAGTCTTTGAGAAAGTTTCTGAAGCGAGAAGCAAGGCCATGCAGGCGGGAACTCCGGCAGAAAAAGGGCAAGCGGAAGATATGCTCTCTGGCACTCTCAAATCGCTTTTTGCGATTTCAGAAGCCTATCCTGAACTGAAAGCCAATCAGAATTTTCTCGCATTGCAGGGCGAACTTTCCGACACCGAAAACAAAATTCAAGCCGCCCGAAGATTTTACAATGGCAACGTCCGCGACCTGAACACCGCCATTGAAATGTTCCCCGGAAATATCATCGCGGGCATGTTCTCAAAATTCACCAAGATGGAATTCTTCCAGCTTGGAGAAGGCGAACAAGCGGCGAAGCAGCCAGTGGAAGTAAAGTTTTAATCAGTCTCAAGAAAGAAAAAACCGTTGGATAAAAATCCAACGGTTTTTTCTCGCCACGGATGTAAATTTACGCATATGAGTAAATTTACATCCGTTCGGATTTTGTAAAATTTCTCTCTTTTCTTTTTTTGTTTTTCCCTATACCATATACTTATGGCAACACTTTATACTTTACAAAACACGAATACTCGTCGGACATGGTACCTTATGACCGTCTTTTTCATTGTGATTATGATGCTCGGATGGGCGGTAAGCTGGTATTATCGGAGTCCCGCCATCCTCTATGGTTTTGTGATTTTCAGCGTATTCATGAATATCTTCAGCTACTGGTTTTCCGACAAAATAGTTCTTTCCATGTCCGGAGCGAAAGAAATAACGCGCGAGGCATATTTTGACCTTTGGAACGTTGTTGAAAATCTTTCCATTACCGCCGGACTTCCCATGCCGAAAACCTATGTGATAGATGATCCGGCGCCGAACGCTTTTGCTACCGGACGCGACAAAGAACATTCGGCCGTGGCGGTAACTACCGGGCTTCTAGAGAGACTGAACCGAACCGAATTGGAAGGGGTGATCGCTCACGAACTTTCTCATATCGGAAATAAAGATATTCTCTTGCAAACCGTGGTGGTTATTTTGGTTGGTTTTGTCACCTTGCTCGCCGACTTTTTTATCCGCTCAACTTTTTGGAGCGGAGGACGGGATCGTGATGACCGGGCTGGCGGCATTGCTCTCATTATCGGCATCGTCTTATCCATTTTAGCTCCTCTCTTTGCTCAGCTTATTCAACTCGCCATTTCCAGAAAAAGGGAATTTCTCGCTGATGCGTCAGGAGCTCTTTTGACGCGTTACCCGGAAGGACTTGCTTTGGCATTGGAAAAAATTTCCGACTATCACGGAGGAATGCGAACCGCCAATCGCGCGACCGCCCACATGTTCATCGCCAACCCCTTCGGCCCCGCCGGTTTCAAAGGCAAAGCCTCAACACTATTTATGACTCACCCGCCGGTAGAACAGAGGATCAAAGCGTTACGGGAAATGGCGTAAGCCCTCGTCATTCCGGCCTTGAGCCGGAATCTACGTCGGTTAAGACACGTGCAAAAAACTTTATTTTCTGGTATAGTAGGAAAACAATTTAATACCGCTGGAGGGTTCGCATAGTGGCCGAGTGCGCGCGCTTGGAAAGCGCGTAGGGGGAAACCTCTCATGAGTTCGAATCTCATACCCTCCGCCAAAATTCGGAATTCAAATTTCCGCCAAAAATATGGTCGGCGCGAAGCGCCGTCTGTTCTGCATTCCCCCCACAAAATCCTGATTCAGCAAGGATTCGCCACGCTCCGCGTGGCTCAAAAAGTACGGTTCGAGCTTCAATAATAAAGTTCGAACCGACTTTTTTGAATAAATGAAGTTTCTCTTCATTTATTCCCTCGTTTGCCAATTCTATATTGTATTTCAAAAACTTTTCGGTAAGTTCGAACCGATTATTCGCTTTTTGCTCAAAAGCCGATAATTTCTCTTTGAGAAGCTGTTTTTCGTTCACAAGTTTATTTTTCATATCTCGATACTCGTCTAGTGAAAGTGCGTTCTCTAAATATGCGTTCATCAGCTTCTCAATTTTGGAATCCAAAAGAGAAATATCGGCTTTTGTCTTGTCTGCAAAAAGCGTAGACGATTGGGCTTCCACCAATTTGTCTTTTTCATTTTCCGCTAACATCCATTTAGCCCAATCGTCTGGCAAAGAAACTTTTTTGATTTCCTTTTGAATTTCGGAAGTGATGATTTCCTCACGAGTATATTTTTGTGAACAAGGATTTTTCCGTTTAGTACATCGCAAATAGTTATGACCTTTTTGTGTTTCGGTGGTAATAAAGCAACCACATTCTCCGCAACGGAAAAATCCTCTATACAAAAATGGTTTTAGACCTTTCGAGTGAGGTTTAGATTTTCTCATCATCACTTCTTGGACGGAATCAAAAAGTTTCTTTGAAATAATCGGTTCGTGCTTGCCTTCGTGGATTTCGCCATTGTAAAGCATTAAACCTGTGTAAATCGGATTTTTCAAAAGTTTTTGATAATTCGACACCGCAAGTTCCTTTCCGCTTTTTCGCTTCAATCCAAGTTCATTAAATTTGTCGCGTAGTTGTCGCAAAGTGAAAGACCCAGACGAATATGCCTCAAATGTTTTCTTGATTAAAGGTGCGATATTTTCATCAACGACAATTTTTCCACCCTCGTTTATATATCCAAGTGGAGACATTTGAGGCCATATTCCGTCTTTCACTTTGTTTCGCTTGCCACGCTTTATATTTTCACTAAGATTATCTACATAATACTTGGATTGCGAAAAAGCGATTGAAAGCATGAATTTGCCTTGCGGTGTCGGATCACACCAGAAAGTTGGAAATTTTAGCTCGGCAATTTTTCCCGTATCGAGCAAATAGATTATCTTTCCACCATCAACACTATTTCTCGCTAACCTATCGGGATGCCACGCTAAAATTCCGCTTGCCTCATTTTGCTCGATACGAAGAAGCATTTCATTAAATACTGGCCGACCCGGAACTTTAGCAGTTTGTTTTTCAACGAAGATATCTACAA
>CALREZ010000013.1 GCA_943356445.1 Candidatus Nomurabacteria bacterium | reverse complement strand
ATTTCGGGATTGATTTAACTGCGCCGATGGAGTTTATTAACAGGAAAGTGTTTCCAAGGTATTGATTAGAAAACGGGGAAAACTTCTTACTCAATAGTGAACCTGTGGCGAGGTAAGGAAAAACCGCCCCATGATTAGGGCGGTTTGTATTCTGCTCTTATTGCGGAGAAGGAGCTTTTTGTGTTCTCGGTCTCCGTATCATGGTTAATGGAATGATCTGGTCAATAAGACCGAACTCTAATGCTTCTTCCGCCGACATAACACGTTCGCGAGTAAGCATCCTTCTTATTTCTTTCTCGCTCCGCATGGTTCTGTCCATGAGAATGCGCACCATCTTATTGTTGATCTTTTCATACTCTTCTATCATGAGCATTCTCGCCTTGTCTTTTCTCAAGATTCGGGCGTTTACGCGCATAATGCCTTGGCAATAGTGGCAGAAGAACTCCGTATTCGCCGTAGCGGATCGCTGTATGCAGCCCTGCAGAAGAAGTTGTATCGCTGCGGAACTTACGTATTCGCAGACGACGCCGAGCGCTCCGCCGGGATACAGAAGAAGCTGGTCGTGAATACCCATACCGGAACGGACAAAACCTCCGTCGGATGTAATGTTTACTCTCACAGTAGGGGAGCCTTTCATTTTTAAAAATTTAAGGCTTTCTCGTACGTTGCTTGCCATGCTTTCATCAACAAAACCAAACAGATGCATCTCCGGTTCCGCGCCATCCAATAATTTAACATTGATGGCGTTTTCAAAAGTATCGGAGAACATCTCGCCTTTGTTTTGAAGATATTTCGCGATAGAAAGGGGAGGAGCGTCGCAAAAGAGAAGCTCGTCATATTCGTTGTTGTTATACATTGTCCACCTCCTTTTAAAGGGCCATTGTTTCTGACGTTCAGACTACACCACTTTTTTGAAGAGGTCAATTCTCCCGCCTTCGCTAAAGCTATGGCGAGGTAATACCCGCCTCCGTCCTGAATTTATTGAAGGACTGCGGCGAGGTAAAAAATACCACCCCGATTGCTCGGGGCGGTCTTGACGCTAAAAGGTAGGTCTTTCAGTTCGTTTACGCTTTGCTTTTGTCGGTTTTTCTTCCTCGGGTTCTTCCATTTTGAACTCAAGAACTCCGTCAAGAATACCGAACGCAAACGCTTCTTGCGCGGTCATGAATCGTCCTTTTGCCAGAAGTTTGAGAACCTCTCTTTCGGTTCTCTTTGTCCTTCTCATGAGAATTCTCATCGCTTGAGCTTTTATTTTCTCAAGTTCGCGGATCATTCTTGTTTGCCATCCGATGCTTTTCAGGTCGTGTTCCGTGATAAGATCTATGGTAAGAGCGTTGTGGCACATAATCTCGCAGTTTTCACTTGCGAAACGAACCGTACATCCTTGGAGCAGGAACATCGCGGCCGCGGAGCAGGCTTGTCCGATAGCCAGTCCTTCTACTCGCACCCCGGTTTCTAGGGAGTACAGCATAAGCAGGTCGTGGATTTCAAGCCCAGCTTGAACGTTTCCGCCGGGAGAACAAATTCTCACGGTAAGGACGCCTTCTTTTGGCGGTTCATGAGTGAGGATAACAAGAGCATCTCGCACGTATTCGGCCATTTCTTCGTTCACTTCACCATGAAGGTAAAGCAGACCGTGATCCAAAAGGCTCAAGAGGGCCGCATTTTTAATTTCTTTCGGGACCACGAATTTTTCGCGTCCTTCCAGACTGTCGTTTCGTAAAAATTTTCTTACTGTATATGAAATACTCATGTATCACCTCCGTTTGTTGGTTATTGAAACGTACTTTGTATCTGATTTTATACTATCACGGTTTTAGACTTTTGTAAATAGAGGTTGCAAACCTTTGCTCATGAAATTTCTCGTGTATAATTAAAGCCATGATTTCCGGAAAAAAAGTGGCCGCGGTCATCGTGGCGTACAATGCCGAAAAAACGCTGGAACGAACCGTTCGCGGAATTCCTCCGAATACGGCGGACGACATCATCATTATTGATGACGCCAGCACCGACAGGACTTTAGGGCCGCGAAGCGGTTTCCTCGCGCTATTGCCATTCGCCATCCCCAAAACAGGGGATATGGGGCGGCTCAAAAGACCGGATACCGAAAAGCCATAGAACGAGGCAATGATGTCATCGTCATGGTTCACGGAGACTTTCAATATGATCCGACACTCCTTCCCGATATGGCGCGGCCGCTGGCGCTCGGAGAAGCGGATGCCTGTTTCGGATCAAGAATGCAATCTAAAAAAAAAGCGTGGAAAAACGGCATGCCGTGGTGGCGTTTTGTCGCGAATGTTTCTTTATCCAAACTGGAAGAATACATCTTTCATCTCGGACTCTCTGAATATCATACCGGCTATCGCGCTTATACGGCGGAAACGCTGAAAAGAATTCCTTTTGAAGAGAGTTCAAACGATTTTGTTTTTGATTCGCAAATGTTCGCGCAGTTAAGCCTTGGGAAATTTCGCGTGACGGAGATAAGCATACCCACCCGGTATTTCAAAGAAGCGCTTTCCATCAATTTCAAAAGAAGCGTGGTATACGGACTCCAGACTTTAGGCGTTGTTGCGCAATTTCTTCTCCATAAAAGCGGGATAAAAAAATACAAGCATTTTCTTATTCGCGAAAAATAAAATTCTTGTAGATAAAATAATTGCTGATCGCCAAAACGGAAATGACGGCGGTTTCGCCGATAAAGTACCAGAGGTGAAAAACATCGGTAAGGATAAAAAGGAAAGAGAGATTCAAAAAGAAATTCAATCCCGTAAGCGCCAGCGTGAAGGCTATCTGTTTCGGCAATTTCTGTCTGTTTGTATTTTGGAATGTCCAGAATTTTTGGAGAAAAAAAGTAATGAAAAAAAACCGCACGCATAACCGAAGATCTCCGACTGCAGATAATGCATTCCGGCATATTCGGTCAGGACATACAAAATGACAAGATTTGCCGCAGATGAAGAACCCCCCGAGATCAGAAAGCGGACGATTCGTATCTTGTTTTTTGCAAAAGCGATCAGTGTTTCCATGGAAAATTTGTACCCTTTTATCATATCACAACCAAGAACGACTTTCTTCCGATTGCGACCCTTTTTTGGTATACTACCGCAATGAAAAACTTTATCTCTTCGTGCAATAAATACATCAGCGCTGTTTTTCAAGATTCCCAAAAAAGAACCTTTTTCCTTTTTGGGGTATTGGCGGCTTCCGTAATGCTTCTTTATGCCAGCGTTTTTAATAATCCGTTCGTTTGGGATGATTTCTTTGTCGTGGCAAAGAATACCTGTGTTCAAAACGGAAATCTTCTGAACTTCTTTTCTGAAAATACTTACAGCGGCTCCGGTTCTGTCGGTGCCAACTGGCGGCCCCTTATGCTGTCCGTATTTTCTGTTCTTTGGCATTTTTGGGGCGGCTGGACCGTTCCGTACCACTCGGCAAGCATTTTTCTTCATGCGATTAACGCCATTTTGGTTTTTGTTCTTTTTAAAAAACTTTTCAAAAAGCGTTATTGGCCCGCTTTTTTATCCGCTCTTCTTTTTGCCGTTCATCCTCTTCAGACGCAGGCAATCGTGTATATTGCCGGGTTCGGTGATCCGCTCAGCGCTTTCTTTATGCTTTCGGGAACTATTTTTTATCTCAAAGCGGAAGAAAATGAGATAAAAAGAAGAGGGTATCTCGGTGTTTCTTGGATTTGTCTGCTGCTCGCCTTTTTCTCCAAAGAAAACTCGGTAATGATGCTCGGTTTGCTTTTTCTTGCGGATTTCTTTTTCTCAAACAAAAATGAAATTTTCAAGGAACGCCTGAAAAAATCAGCGGAAAAGATAACACCATTTTTCTTGCTCTTTGCCTGTTATATTGTCGCGCGCACGACTTTCTTGAATTTTATGCCGAACGTGTACCTTTCGTCGTTTTCCACTCCTTTTATTGAACGAGTTCTTGTTTTTTTCAGTACCATAACGGATTATTTCCGCCTCATTTTTGTTCCGCTTCATCTGCATATGGAACACACCGTTTATGAAGTCCGATCTCTCTTTGAATCAAAAGCTTTTATCGGTTTTACTCTAATAGCTTCTTTCTTTGCTTTAATAATTTCCCAATGGAAAAAACGCCCCGAAGTCGCTTTTGGCCTCGCTTGGTTTTTGGTAGCCTACGCTCCGAACGCAAATCTCTTCATGCCGAATACTAACCTGTTTGGAGAACATTGGCTGTATCTTTCTTTGCCGGGGTTTTTCTTCGCAATTTTTTGTCTCGGAGAAGAGTTCCTTTTTGTTAGAAGATTTTTTCTCGTTGCCGTTTTTTCTCTGTTTGCGTGGATTGGCTGGATATCTTTCCTTACCATAAACCGCAATCTTGATTGGGAAACCCCTATTGGCATCATGGAACAAACGCATAGAGAAGAACCGAAAAAAGTTCAAGCGACTATCGTTCTCGGCAGTTTGTATCGCGATAAGGGCGAGTATAAAAAAGCTTTGGAAATGTATGCCGAAGCGGTTGCGTCGGATTCGAATGATTTTATGGTGTATGCGGAGCGCGCGGATTTGTATAAAAAACTTGGAGATCATGAAAACATGGTTGCTGATATGGAACGTTCTTGCCAGGTGAGTGTCATTTACTCTCCCTCATTTGATTCTTTAGTGGGATACTATCAAAAAAATAAAGAATTTGATAAAGCGGAACAATTGCTGAATAGCCGTCTCCAACAAGAAAAAGACCCAAAAATAGCTTTTTATACTTCTATTCGTCTTGTTTCTCTTGCTGTCGGCAAAGGCGACCATGCGCTCGCTCAAAAATATCTGTCTCTGTCGGATGGTTATGAAAAAGAGTACCAAAAAGGTTGGTACTCTCAATTCTCCCGTTGGTTGGCGGAATAAAAGAAGTCGCGCTTATTTGCCGATATCCGAACCCGCCATCCAGCCGGTCGTCCAGCAGAGTTGAAGAGAGAATCCGCCCGACGGACGATTGATGTCCAAGACATCGCCGAGCAAGTAAAGGTTCGGATGAATTTTTGAGGTCATGTTTGCGAAGTTCACTTCGGTAAGCGCCACGCCGCCGTCGGCGATAATCGCTTTCTCAAAACCGAGCGTTCCCGTAATGGGGAAGGAAAGGTCTTTCATTTTTTTCACAAGCGCTTTGCGTTCTTCTTTGGTAACCGCATTCGCTTCTTTTGCCGCAAGATTTATGCCGGGCAAGTTGAGCACTTGTTCCGCAAGAGATTTTTCCATCATCTCCGGCAAGATGTTTTTCAAAATTTTATTTTTATTTTTTTCAAACAAACGCCACACCCTTCGGTCAAGTTCGTTTTCTTCCGTATCGGGAAACATATCAATGCTTGCCGCAACCGGGCCTTTTTCCAAAAGTTTTTTCACTTCAAAAGAAGCATTCAAAACGAGCGGCCCGGAAATGCCGAAATGCGTAAAAAGAATTTTTCCCGTTTTTTTGAGTTTATTCTTTTCATCTTGCCGAAAGCGGATCGTCATAAAGGAAAGAGAAACGCCGGAAAGCGCGTGTACCCATTTCTCATCGGTGGTAAGCGGCACTAAATTCGGATTCGGTTCTTTGACGGTGTGTCCGAGTTTTTGGAGTATCGCAACCCCTTCGCCTCCGATACCAGAAGCGAGCGCAACTTTCCGCGCGATGAAATTTTCATCCGATTTGGTTTTTATGAGAAACGTTCCGTCTTCGTTTTTAAGAATATCCGTAACTTTCATTCCCGCCTTTATCTCCACGTTATTTTTCTTCACGTAGTTTTCCATTACCGCCACGACATCGTTTGCATTCTGCGTTTTGGGAAAGGCTCGTTTTCTTCCTTCTACGACGAGAGGAAGCCCTCTTTTCTCAAAGAACTCAAACGTATCTTTCACGGAAAATTTGGAAAAAGGAGAGAAAAGAAATTCTTTCGCTTCGGGGAAGTTCGCCAAAAAAGCGCGGGTATCAAATTCCGCGTTCGTGATATTGCATCGCCCGCCTCCGGTCAGAGAAAGTTTCTTGCCGAGCTCTTTGTTCTTTTCGATCAAAAGCGCTCGCTTGCCCAATTCGGCGGCCCGCCCCGCGCACATCATTCCCGAAGGCCCGCCTCCGATGACAACAAGATCAAAAATCCGATTATTTTGCATTTCCACACTTTAGCACACATTGACAATGTACGCCATAGTGATGCGTTGTTTATTTCACCAAGAATACGTCTTCAATATGTTTTTGCTTGAGAATTTTCGTGATTTTATGCGCCAAAAACAGGGAAGGGTTGTATCGCCCCGCTTCCAGAGAGATGACGGTCTGTCTGGTTACCCCGGCCCGTTCAGCCAGCTCTTCCTGTGTCATTCCGATCTTTTTCCGCAGCTCCGAAATTTTTGTTTCCAAAGTCATTGAATTGCCTTGATGTGAATCCTCGCATATGCGAGGATTCACATCAAGATTTTTTAATACCTTAATTGTTTCTATCCAGATACCAATTTGTGATAGCTTTGGCGACAAGCGCGCCGAGAAGGGCGATGATGATGACCGGATCCACGAGAGCGGTTTTTCCTTGCGCGGTATTTCTTGCGACCTCAAAAGCCACTCCGCATGCGAGTATGACAATCATGACCCAAAGCGCATTTCGTTCCGCGATTGCTTCGTGTTGTTTCTCTCTTTCGTCTCTCGGCACGTGAATCATGATATCAACCATATCGGCGGCGAATATCAAAAACCAGACAACGAGAACTGCCGGAACAGCTTCGTTTACCTGCATAAAAGAAAGCGCGACGAGCGGGGAAACCATAACGGCCGTATACGCCCACCCTTGCCATGTTGCCGGGACGACTCCCCAGCCGGAGTATTTTCTTCTTTTGAACCACTCTTTTTTTCCTATCATATATTTCAGTTATTATATGTAAAAAATATGTTACATTTATCAATATAGCATGTTTTTTCTGTAATGCAAGCCATCCCTGTGGATTTCTTGAAATTTGACTTTGTTATTGTTATATATTATAATTCAAACTGAATTTGAACCTTACACAAACAGAGAAGGAAAGAGCATGAACACGTTAGAGATGATGGGACTTGAAAGAAAGTCCTGGTACTTGTCGGGCGTTCTTCCTATTGTTTTTCCGGTACGAACGGAAAAACACGAAGAATTTTTCCGAGCCTTGGAAAAAGAAAAAACCGTCCGCTATAGTTGGAAATTCGGGCGTGTCATGGTTCGCGGACGGGAACCTTTGAAACACGAAGATTTTGCCGAAGCTCTCGGTCGGATAATTCCGACGGCGACCGATTTGATCCGAATTTTATCGGTCTCGGGCGTCAGCTGTAAAATTATCGGATGGGAAAATTATCTTTCTTTTCGCGAAGTAAAAGATCTTGAAGAAATGACCGGAGCGGCGCGTCTTTGCTTGCCTGCTCCCGAAGGAAGTGCGGCAAAAAAAGAGACGATATCCATCACACCCGAGGTGAGAGAGCTTGCGGAAAGAAAAGAAAAAATAAAGCCGATTTTTTTTCCGGTAGAGAATGGAGATGAAGAGATCTCGGAATTTTTCCGAGTCTTGCGGGTCGTCCGACGGGTTACCTATAATTATGGCAAAGGAGTGATGTATCTGATTGATACCGCCGAGGGAAACCGCACGACGGTCAAAACGATCTCTCACGAAGATTTTGCAAAAGCGGTCGGACAAAATATCTCAACCTCCGCGGAAATGCTGCTTTTACTCTCTCTGTCGCGCATCTCTTTTCGCGTTACCGAATATGAAGACATGATTTCCGAAGAAAAGATGACGGAAATCAATGACTTCCTCAGTCATTTGGCAACCGCAGATGTCTAAAAGTGAAAGCGTCCCGAAACTATCCGGGACGCTTTTTTGTTTTCCATTCTTCTTGTATACTGTAATTCTATGCATACCATATTATTTTTCGGTTTGATGTTTTGGGTCAGTTTTTGCTTTGCCAAAATGGAGGTTGAGATAGAAGGAGAGAAAGGCTGGGCGGAAAACCTCCCGACATGGCGCGTTTCCAAAGATCACATTATGAGCCGCATCTTTGCGGGAGGGAGAGAGCTTACCGGCTATCACCTCTGGGTGCAGCTTTTTGTTTTTTCACTCCTTCATATGGTCTATATTTTTCATCCGTTCCTTTTGTCGGTTGAACTGCAGATTATCTCATTCGTTTTTTATGTTTGGATTACGGAAGATTACATGTGGTTTCTTTTGAATCCCGCTTTCGGTTTTTCAAAATTCAAAAAAGAAAATATCTGGTGGCACGAACGCCACTGGTGGTGGGTCGCCCCGCGGGATTATTTTATTTTCATTCCGACCGCGACGGCTTTGTACTTTCTTTCTATGATTGTTGCGTAAGTAATAAAATAAAGGCGTTGCGAACGAGTCGCAACGCCTTGTTTTTATACGGTCACACTGCTTCCGTGTTCATTCGTTTCCGTTTTTGGTTCATGATATTCCATTCCGAAAGCATCGGCAACCGCTTTGTAGGTTATCTTTCCTTGAATGATGTTTACGCCTTTCAAGAGCGCTTCATTCTCGGCGACGGCTTTTACCCATCCCTTATTCGCTAATTCCAGCGCGTAAGGAAGAGTGGCATTGGTCAATGCAATCGTTGAAGTCCGAGGAAATGCGCCGGGCATATTTGCCACGCCGTAGTGCACGATGCCGTCAACGATAAAGATCGGGTCCTTGTGCGTAGTCGGGTGAACTGTTTCCACACAGCCACCTTGGTCAATGGCAACGTCCACGATAACCGCGCCTTGCTTCATCAGTTTCAGATCTTCTCGGCGAATCAATTTTGGGGCCGCCGCGCCGGGAATGAGTACGCCGCCGATAACGAGGTCCGCATCTTTGATGTGTTTCAAGATATTTTCGCGATTGGAAACAAGACCTTCCGCATTCGGCAGAATATCTCTCAGGTAACGAAGACGTTGAAGCGACGAATCCAGAATAACCACGTTCGCGCCCATCCCGAGCGCTTTTTTTGCCGCATTCAGTCCGACGATACCGCCGCCCAAAACAACGACCTTTCCGCGCGCCGTACCGGTAACTCCGCCGAGCAGAATACCGCGTCCGCCGTAGATCTTTTCGAGATACTTCGCGCCCTCATGCGTTGCCATACTGCCGGCAACTTCCGACATGGGCACAAGCAGTGGGAGAGAATGATCCGGCAATTCAACGGTTTCGTACGCGATGCAGGTGGCTCCTGATTTCAAATGGGCTTCGGTCAGCTCTCGGTCTGCCGCGAAATGGAAGTAGGTAAAGATTACCTGATCTTTTCTCATGCGAGACCATTCGGGGGCGATAGGCTCCTTGACCTTGATGATCATGTCGGCATTTTTCCATACGTCTTCAACGGATGCCAAATTGGCTCCGACGTCAAAGTATTCTTTATCGCTAAAACCGCTTCCAAGACCGGCGCGAAATTCTATATACACGGTATGTCCCGCGGAAATGAGCGCTTCCGCTCCTGCCGGGGTAACGCCGACCCGATTTTCATTCGTTTTAATTTCTTTTGGAACGCCTATTTTCATCACATCCTCCTTTTCGGATAATGAAACCAATCAAAAAATTCTTTTTTCAAAAGAACGCTCTTTGCCCACACCATATATCCGATTTGTCAGTTTGTCAACTAACCGGAATTTTTCCACACCCGTTTTTTTATCGGCGTGGTATAATTAAATAAATAGGTCATTACTCGTTAATTCATTTTAATTTTATGGCAAAAGGAATGTCTCATAAAAAGGAAGCAAAGAAACCGAAAAAAGGAGCGAAGAAATAATTCCAAAAAACCGCCTCGGCGGTTTTTTTATTTCTTTATCTTTGCAGAATTTGTTATTATATATATGCGATAAAAATAAAAATATGGAAACGGAAACCGATAATAAAAACCCTCATCTTTTTTGCGAAAACGAAATTAAAAACTTAAAAATTGAACGCGACATTTTGAAAGAGTCTTATTTCCAGATGAAAGAGCTGAAAGAAAAACTGGAAGAAAGCGAACGGCGTTTCAAAAATATATTTGACTATACTTCCGTCGGAGTTTCTGTCGTCGCGCCGGACGGGCGCTGGCTGGAAGTAAATGACGCTCTCTGTAAAATCACCGGTTATTCCCGCGAAGAATTGCTTACGAAACAATTCAACAAAATCACTTATTCCGAAGACGTAGAGAAAAGCATTGAAACATCAAAGAAAGTCTTATCCGGAGAAATTGATCATGCCTTCTTGGAAAAAAGATATAACCATAAAAACGGTCATATCGTTTGGGTCAACTTAAGTATTGCCCTCGTTCGCGACGCGAACAAAACGCCTCTGTATTTTGTCGTCCACACCGAGGACATCACAAAACGCCGCGAAGCCGAAAAAGAACTTCAAGAAAAAATGGACGAGCTCCAAAAAATGAACAGTTTTATGGTGGGAAGGGAAGAGAAAATGATAGAATTGAAAAAAGAGTTGGAAGAGCTGAAGAAAGGGAAATAACAGTTTTTTTGAAAAAATTCCCGCGATCTTGGCTAGATAAAATGTTTTTTAGTAAAAGCATGTCCCGAACCTTGTTTCAGATATTTTTCGAATTTTAACGCGAGAGTTTTATCTTGAAAAGCGCAATACCAAACCAAAGAATACGGCTTTTTGGTCGACGAATATTTTGCCGATCCGCTGTTGTGGTCTTTGATCCTTTGCTTGAGGTCTGCTGTTACTCCTTTATACAAACTTCCATCTTTTTGACTTTTTAAGATGTAGACATAATACATGAAGAAAAGTATACCACTGCTTCTTTAGTCTACAAAAAACACCCCATGCCGGAGTGTTTTATGTGCCTGCACTGCGTAGCTCGTAGCGCAGCGGAGAGCGAAGCAGTGGAGATGGGGGGAATCGAACCCCCGTGCAAAAAGGAACTCCCGTTACTTTGTACAAACGTATTCCGTTTATTTTTTGTTTGAGCTTGAAAAGTTTGAAACAGACAAAATCTTTTCAAACCGAGTTTCCTTTATTTTGAAAATAGGCCAAAACGCTCCCATTTTCTATCCCGAAGATTATTACACTGATATTTTCTTAACAGGATTCAGAATATATCAATGCCGAATTTACGCTAAAGCGAATTCCGGAGCAAAGGAGAAATATGGTGAAACCATACCCTTTACTTTAGAAGATAAGTTTGCACTTATTCTTTTTTCCTGCGCGTGATAACGGGCGAGCAGGAGTAGCCGGTTTGAGTAAGCGAGAGAGCGGCTTATTGTCTAGGCCGATCATCCCCATATAAATGGTCTTTCAAAGGACTCCTTTATTATACTCCCAAGCACGGGTACTTGTCAAATATCACTTTGCGTGCTATTCTCATTTCGGAATAATGGTTTGAAAAGGAAAAAGCATGAATACAGATAAAAATTCGGTACAGAAACTTCTTGCCTATAATGCCGAACAAAGCAGAGAATTTGCGAAGCGGGCGCGAGAAAGAAAATGTTGGGAAAGTGTGCACCCGACAAAAATAATCGTTTTTGAATGTATGGATGGCCGAGTGAATTTTTCGCTTGCGGCCGGGTTGCCTTTTGGGATTGTTTCTTCTTTTCGAAGCATGGGCGGAATTTTTGATCTCGGCATGCCGTACTTTGCAAAAACGTTGAGTACAGTCGTTCGGGAATCTCTGACAGATGGCCGCAATTGTCTTTTGGTTGTTACGTATCATTTTTCAAAAGGGGATAAACATAACGGATGCAAGGGACATGACTATAACACCGAATCGGCAAAACTGAGCGCTGAAAAATTTTGCTCGGAACTGAAAGAAATTTTTACGCAAGGAAAAGCGTATCCGATCGTACTCGGGATTGAGACCGATGAAGACCGTTTCGTTGTTGAAAATTCTTCTTTGGAAAAACTTCCCAGTTGGATCCGAAAAGATTTGGATTTTATTTTGTCGGAGAATGCGAAGCGCGCGAATGAACTGAGACGTACCGAAAAAGAAAAACAGCACGGCGAAAATATCATTGCCGTCGGTACCGGATTTGGTTGGATTCATTCTTACAATAGGGCTCTTATCATCGGCCCGTGGCACTACGATCTCAACGCTCCAGTTATAACGGCTGCGAATATCGTTCTCTCCAATTTGAAAGAGAAACGAATTTCCGAAAGCGACGGCATATTGCTCTTGTGCGGAGCGGTTCCTGTTGGAGACAACGTGAGCGCGATTGAATTGGCTTTTGCAAAAAAAGAAGCGAAAGCCCTTTCTGAACACTGCGCGAAAATCATTGAAACTTCCGTACCGGAAGTTCTCCCGTATCTTCATACGATTACGGGCATAACCAATCCGAAAACAAGAATGTTTTTGCTCGTACAATAATATCGTACCGCAACCCCTTCCGCAGTCTAGCGGGAGGGGTTTTGTTTAAAAACCGAATTTGACAAATCCTCTATTGAAATTGCTTGACAAAATTAATAAAAAATGTATCATTACTCCGATTTGGAAAATTCTCCAAAGAGTTCTATGACAATTAAATAGGAGTTGATATATGGATAGTTACATTGGATATATCCCCATGATAATTTTATTATTGTTGGGATTTTGGATTTTTCTTCACTGCTTTACGGTAGCAAAAGGTGATGAAATTATCATGTTGGAAAGACGTTGGTTTGGTAAACAAATGCCCGATGGTCGTACGGTTGCTCTCAGTAATGAGGTCGGCGTGCAGGCACGGGTTCTCGGCCCGGGGTTTCACTTCATAATCCCTTTTATCTATAAAGTAAAAAAAGATAAATTCACTGTTATACCTCCGCGAAAGGTTGGTATTGTGCGAGCCATAACTGGCGCTCCTCTACCGACAGGTGAAGTTATGGCAAAAGGAGTTGACTGCGAATTATTCCAAGACGGGGAAGCGTTTTTGAAAAATGGAGGACAAAAAGGTCCTCAGCTTGATACCCTTCCCGACGGCGAATATAAAATTAACCGCCATCTTTTCCTGGTAGATATCGTCGACGGTTTTAAAATTGAAGATGATGAAGTTGGATATGTGGAATCAATTGCCGGAAAACCGGTAACTCGAGTGGGCGGTAACTTTGCTTCTCCTGTTGAGTGTAATTCTTTCCAGGACGCCAGAGCTTTTATGGCTAATGGCGGACAAAAAGGTCCTCAAATAGCATTCTTGCAACCAGCTTTCTACCGAATCAATACTCTTTTGTTTCGCGTTGAAAAGAAAAAAGTAATTGAGATTCCCGGCGGTAAAGTCGGATTAGTTGAAGCAATGGATGGAGCGAGAATACCGGAAGGTCGTCTGTTGGCAAAAAAAGTTGACGGACATCAAAACTTTTTTGATGGCGAGGCTTTTTTGAAAGCGGGCGGTGAAAAAGGGCGTCAACTTGATGTTCTTATGCCGGGTAAATATCGTTTGAATCCCGTCTTGTTCAGAATCGTTGCCGTTGTTGATTGGACGAATATCTTAGCCGATCAAGTCGGTATCGTTACTATTAATGAAGGTAAACCCATTGTAGACGCGTCAAAAATCGCGGCTGAAGAATTGCCGATGGGGACACATAATAACTTTCAGGATCCAAACGCATTCTTGAATGCCGGAGGACAAAAAGGTTTGCAAATACCAGTACTTCGCGCCGGTAACTATGCCATAAACCCATGGTTTGCAACAGTAGAAAAAGTTGACATGGTTCGTGTTGATATCGGATTTTGCGGAGTCGTTACCAGTTATGTCGGAGAAGAAGGCGAGGACGTTAGTGGTGAAGACGTTAACGCTAAAATTGTTGATAATGGTAAAAAGGGTATTTGGTCAAATCCGCTTGAACCGGGGAAACATCCTCTCAATACAAAAATTTGTAAAGTTGACATTATGCCGACCACTCAGATTCTCTTGAATTGGGCAGACCTCAGATCAAGCGCTCACCAATATGACTCAAATCTGAAAACTATTGTTCTTCGCACTAAAGACGCATTCAGCGTAAATATGGATGTAAGTGTAATCATTCATATCCCGATGAAGAATGCTCCTAAGGTTGTTGCTAACTTGGGGTCGGTTGGAAACATGATCTCCCAAGTACTTGAACCGGCGATTAGTTCTCACTTCCGCAACGCGGCGCAATATATAAATGCGTTGGAGTTATATACGGAAAGAAGAGAATTGCAAGAAAAAGCCAAAGAGCATATTGATGCGGTTCTTAAAGTGCATCATATTGACTCAAAGGATACTTTGATTGCTGACGTGGTTTTACCTCCGGAACTTACTAAACCGGTTACAGATCGTCAAATCGCTCTGCAAGAAAAGGAAACTTATACCACTCAAAAAGATGCTCAAGATGAAAGAAGGGCATTGGAAAACGCAAAAGCGCAAGCTGATATGCAACCGGAAGTTGTTAAATCCGAGCGTAATGTTGAAATTCAAAAAAACATTGCCGAGGGTAAAGTAAGAGAAGCCGAAGGTTCTAAATCTGCTGCCATTTTGCACGCAACGGGTGCGGCAGAGGCGGTAAAACTTGGGGCTGCGGCTCAAGCCGAAGCAACAAAAGTAACCGCGGCTGCGGACGCCGAAAAGACAACAAAAGTTGGTAACGCCGAGGCCGAAGTTATCCTTGCAAAAGGTAAATCAACAGCCGAGGCTTATAAACTGGAAGTTGACGCAATGGGTAAAGATGTCTTCGGACAAATTCGCGTTATTGGAGAAATTGCTTCAAATAACATGAAGCTTATTCCGGAAAATCTCGTTATCAGCGGAAACGGCGGCGGGGAAGATGGTAACGGAATCATGAATGGTTTCTTTGGCATTAGTCTTTTGGAAAAATTGACAGGAAAGGGTTTTTCACAAAAAAGCGCAAGCGAAACCCTTACCGAGTAATCCGGTAAAGTAGTTCTTTAGACAGTCGTACAAAACGCCCCGAGCAATCGGGGCGTTCTTTTATATATGATATTCTCTCGCCAGATCTCTTTCGGTATCTCTTTTCTTTATCGTCTCGCGTTTGTCATATTTTTTCTTTCCGCGAACCACCGCAATTTCCGCTTTTATTTTTCTTCCTTTCTGATACAGGGAAACGGGAACGATAGTCAATCCTTTTTTGCCTTCAATCTGCGCGAGGTCAATGAGTTCTTTTTTGGTGAGCAGCAGTTTTCTGTTTCTGTCCGGTTCGTATCCTTTCGGCGTATTTTGCGGCTGGTACGCGGGAATAGAGGCTCCGACCAAAAATGCTTCGCCGCCTCGGACGAGGACGCGGGCGCCGTCAAGATGCCCGTGTTTGGCTTTCACGGATTTTACTTCAAGGCCGAGCAGTTCAATGCCCGCCTCAAACTTTTCCAGTATTTCGTAGTCAAAAGAGACCTTTTTGTTGAATATGAGGGACACGACCTTAGTATATCAGGGAAACGGAAAGTTGACAAATAATACATAATGAGCTAATATACAGAAAGGTTCCGTTGTTTTGCGAACGGCGGAGAATGTTTGTTTTTATAAAGGAGAGAGCCAATGAGATTATCTCATGAACCCCAAGATACGTCAGACCCCTACTTGCTGGCCGGCGTAACCGAATTGCATCAAGAACAAGAACTTCTGCGTCCCATTGTGGTTACGGCCTCTGCCGCAAAAGTTTTGGAAAGAGAAGGTTGGCATGTGGTCACCGATTCCGACCTTAGTTCCGGCGGTGAAATTTAATTGATTGAAGGGCGAGGCCCCGCGAGCGCAATGCGCTTTCGCGGGGCTTTTTTGTTTCGCATTTTGTGTTATGATGGTTTTTATATGAAAGAACAAGAATCACAAGATAAAAAAACAAAAAACAAAGAGAACGGAGGGGGAAAGAACGACAGCAAGAAAACTCCGGAGATGAATCCGAAACAGCAATTTTTCACCAATATCGCCGGTTCGCTTCTTATCTTTTTGGTTATCATTACGCTCTATTCGTATTTTACGACGGAGCAGACCAAGAAGCCGAAAGAAATTACCGTTTCCGAATTGGTTTCTTTGGTGAAAAAAGGCGAAGTTTCCGCCATTTCCGTTGACGGAGAAAAATTGAGCATTGACCTTAAAGATAAAACGCAAAAAGAGGCGAAGAAAGAGACCGAAGATTCTCTGTCTCAAACGCTGCTCAATTACGGCGTGACGCAAGATCAGCTTTCCGCAACGAAGATAAAAGTGGTGGAACCGACCGGTTTTTGGTTTTGGTTTTTGAATCTCGCGCCGATACTTATTCCCGTCATCTTCATTCTGCTCTTTTTCTGGATCATTACTCGGCAGGTGAAAGGCGCCGGCGTACAGGCGTTTACTTTTGGACAATCAAAGGCGCGAATTATTGATCCCGACGATACCAATCAGATCGTTACCTTCAAAGATGTCGCCGGAGTAAAAGAAGCCAAAGAAGAACTTTCCGAGATCGTAGACTTTTTGAAAAATCCGAAAAAATTCTTGGATATCGGAGCGCGCATTCCGAAAGGCGTTATCTTGATGGGTGCGCCGGGAACGGGAAAGACCTTGCTTGCCCGTGCAGTCGCCGGAGAAGCGCACGTGCCGTTCTTCCATCTTTCCGGTTCCGAGTTTGTGGAAATGTTCGTCGGCGTCGGAGCTTCCCGCGTTCGCGATTTGTTCAAGATGGCCAAAAAAGCCGCTCCCGCAATCATTTTTATTGATGAAATAGATGCCGTCGGACGCATCCGCGGAACCGGAGTCGGGGGAGGAAACGACGAACGCGAACAGACGCTCAATCAGATACTCGTGGAAATGGACGGTTTTGAACCGAACGAAAAAGTTATCATTATCGCGGCCACAAATCGCCCCGATGTTCTTGATCCCGCACTCCTCCGTCCCGGCCGTTTTGATCGCCGAGTTACTTTGGATCTGCCGGATTTGGAAGATCGCGAAGAAATTTTGAAAATTTACGCGAACAAAAAACCGTTTGCCGAAGATGTGAATCTGAGAACTGTTGCGGAAAGAACTCCGGGATTTTCCGGCGCCGATTTGTATTCTCTCATGAACGAAGGCGCCATTCTCGCCGCGCGCGAGGGACGCAAAAAAGTCGCGCAGTTTGACCTTATTCGCTCCATAGAAAAAGTCATGCTCGGCCCCGAACGCCGCAGTCATATTCTTTCCAAAGACGAAAAGAAAATCACCGCGTACCACGAAGTGGGGCACGCGCTCGTTGCTTCCGTTCTCAAGTATTCTGATCCTGTCCATAAAGTTTCCATTATTTCCCGCGGACATGCCGCCGGCTATACGCTGACCTTGCCTTTGGAAGAAAGAAAACTTCAGAGCAAAAAAGAATTCCTTGATGATATCGCGAAAATGCTCGGCGGATATGCGGCGGAGCGGATTGCTTTCGGAGATATTACGACCGGCCCATCCAACGATCTGCAGGTGGCGACCTCTCTCGCGCGAAGCATGGTGACGAGATGGGGAATGTCCGACAAAATCGGCCCGGTTGCCTTGGAAGATCCTTCCGGGAAAATTATTTACGGAAGAGGCATCGGAGAAAAAGAGTATTCCGAACAGGTTTCCGCGATGGTTGATGCCGAAGTGTCGCTTCTTATGAACGAAGGGCTGGCGAGAGCGAACGAAGTGCTCGCGACGCATCGAAAAGCGCTGGAAGTTATTTCCGAAGAGCTGATCCGCGCGGAAACGATTGAACACGCTGAATTTGATACGCTTCTTGTCGCGAACGGAATTATTCCCAAGAAAAAAACAGAGGAAGTTTAATAGCTCATAAAAACATCATATTATGTACATGGAGGGTTTTAGCGCGTATCAAGAAGAAAAAACTCCGATTCGTTTTGCGGCAGAATCGGCAGAACCGTGGAATCGCGTCATGAAAGAATGCGAGAGGGATCTTTCTCAAAAAATTGCCGCAAAGGCCGCTTTTAAGGTTCCCGAAGGAGACGTTGATGAAGTAAAAATGGAAGAGATACGGCGAGCGACCAGCGAAACCGTCGCCGAACTTTTATCTGATCACTCAAAAGAAATTGATGCGGAAACCGTAAACTGGGCGAAAGACCTCGCTGGCGCCGAGGACATTGATTCCGCGGAAACCATGAAAGGAAAACATCTCGGTTCCATCTTGGAAAAATATGTGGGAGAAGATCTTGTTTCTCTCATTATGAAGAAAATGGAAGGGAAGAAATAACCGAAGAAACAAACCCCAAAATTGCGGGGTTTGTTTTTTTGACAAATCAAGCTTAAAAACGTATTCTTTACCTCGGACATATTCTCATTCTTTGGAGGTTTTCATGCCTGATTTATACCTGTACCACTCCCGTGTTGGATTTTGTCATTTGGAATACTGCGATACCGGCCGCGTTTGGGGTTGGTTTACTCCCGAATGTTTGCCTATTGCGACCCATTTTATCGCTTATGCCGAGGGTGGACTCGTTTTTGTCGTTCCTTACGCCGTGTTTTGCGAAGGAGAAATTTGCGTTTATGCCGAAACCTATTGCATCGGACAAAAAACCGGAACCGGAAAAATTTCTGAAGCCTACAAATGGGAAGAAAGACTGGCTCACCACGGCATTCCCGATGAAACGATACGAAAAATAAGCGGGTTCTTGAAAATAGCAGAACTCTAAAATAACCATAGCCCCGCAATTACGGGGCTTTTATTGAGAGTCCTACTTTGCTGTTTTTTTCAGAACGGGTATAATACAGTTATGAAAAAGAAAATGACGATTGAAGATTTGGCGGTAATTACCCAACAAGGATTTGTCGGGCTTGAAGATAGGGTAAACAAACGATTTGATAATGTTGAAGGCCGTCTTGACCGCATTGAAAATACGCTTTATTTGCGACACGATAATCGTCTTGATAAAATAGAAGATAAGCTCCTTCAAATTCAAGTTATTCTCGGTAAAAAATTGGAATAAGAACCGTTGTATCTGCTCACCTTTCCGCTGTCGGTCCGAGTTCTCCGGCTGACGAACTGCTCCATCGGCCGTTTTTCATGGTATTTTTAGGATTGAGCTGTTATATTGGTAGATACTATTGACATATTGTCAATAATTTGGTAAGCTAATTCCAGATTGTTATTTTCCGCAATCGTTCACAAAATTCATTAGAGGAGATTGAAATGGTTACAATTTTAGGTGTTTTAGGCGGAGCGTTATTTTTTGTTGCGTTAATGCTTGGTGCGTTCGGGGTCAGTTTTTCAATTGCTCTTCCTTTTATTGTTTTAGGCACGGTTTTACTCTTTCTGTTTTGGATTTGTATCCTTACGGGAGTAGGCAAGAGTAGTTGCTCGTCTTCTGAAGACGCGTGTAAACGCTATCTTAATGGAGAGGTAGATAATTCTCCATTTTAATTTTTGGGGACCAGTTTTGAACTGGTCCCTTTTTTGCTGGGTTTTTGTTTCGTGATTCGTTCCGCCAAGGTCAGTCCTTTCCCTGTTCCTCCGCTTCGTTCCATTCCACTTTAAGGACCGCTCTTGGTTTCGCTCGTCGTCCTTCCTATATACATATAACTAGTCCCTTATACAACATCCTCCGTCCCTTGACTATTCCCGTCACTTTGCTATTATGACTAACATCTCTATCGCTCGTAGGCGTATTTTTTTATAGCGCTTTTTGCGGTAAATAGATGTATTTTATTAATTTATTAGCTTTTAAGTCATTATTTATTAACGGTCAGGGTTAAGTTGATCAAATCTTAAGAGCTTAACTTTGACCGGTAAATAATAAAAATAATACTATGGCAGCAGAAGAATTCAAAAGAGACAAACCCCATGTGAATGTGGGAACCATCGGTCACGTTGACCACGGCAAGACGACTCTTACCGCGGCAATTCTCCATGTCCTTGATATGGCGGGAAAGACCGTTAAAATGAAAAGCGTTGACCAGATTGACTCCGCTCCGGAGGAAAAGGCTCGCGGGATCACGATTGCTCTCTCTCACAATGAGTACGCAACCGATACCCGCCACTACGCGCACATTGATGCTCCGGGACATGCTGATTACATCAAGAACATGATTACGGGAGCCGCTCAAATGGACGGCGCCATCCTCGTCGTTGCCGCAACTGACGGCGCCATGCCTCAGACTCGCGAACACATCTTGCTCGCGCGCCAGGTCGGAGTACCGAAAATGTTGGTATTCTTGAACAAATGCGACATGGTTGAAGATCCTGACTTGATTGAACTCGTTGAAGAAGAAGTTCGCGAGCTCCTCACAAAACAAGGCTATGACGGCGCAAACGCTCCGGTTATCCGCGGTTCAGCACTGAAAGCTCTTGAGTCAAAATCTCTTGATGACCCGTACGCGCAAGCTATTTTGAAACTTACCGATGCACTTGATACCTATATTCCGGTTCCTGAGCGCCAGACGGACAAACCTTTCCTTATGCCGGTTGAAGACATCTTCACCATTGAAGGACGCGGAACCGTTGCTACGGGAAGAATTGAAAGAGGCGTCATCAAAGTCGGACAAGAAATTGAGATCGTCGGATTGAAACCGACCGTCAAGACGACCGTTACCGGTATTGAAATGTTCAACAAATCTCTCCAGGAAGGTATGGCGGGAGACAACGCCGGGGTTCTCCTCCGCGGTGTTAAAAAAGAAGACGTTACCAGAGGACAAGTCCTTGCCGCTACCGGTTCCGTTACTCCTCACACGGAGTTCACCGGAGAAGTCTACATTCTTTCAAAAGAAGAAGGTGGTCGTCACACTCCGTTCTTCACGGGCTACAAACCTCAGTTCTATATCCGCACCACTGACGTTACCGGAGAGGTAACCTTGGCTGAAGGCGTAGAAATGGTTATGCCGGGAGATACCGTTACTTTCAAAGTAAAGCTCATCATGCCGGTCGCTCTTGAAGAGAAAATGCGTTTCGCCGTCCGCGAAGGAGGACGAACCGTCGGATCGGGAGTCGTTACTTCAATCATCGCGTAATCTCGGTGATCCGAAAGGCGCTTGTGCGCTCATAAAAAAATGCCTACAAAAACCACTACAACAAAAACACCGGCAAAAACGGTAAAAGCCCCCGCAAAAACCGCGGCTGTCAAAACGACAGCTCCGAAAGCGGTCGCAAAACCGAAGACCGACGAGTTTCAGAAGCTCCGTATCCGCGTTCGCGCTTACGAGCACAAGATTCTTGATGCTTCCGTAAAGCAGATCATTGATACGGCATTGCGTTATGATGCCAAAGTGATCGGTCCCGTACCGTTGCCGGCCGAGATCAAAAAGTACACCGTCAACCGTTCTACATTCGTTCACAAAGATGCTAGAGAGCAATTTGAAATGCGAACCCATAAACGATTGATCGATATCGTGAGCCCGAACGCAAAAGTGATCGAAGCTCTCACGAATCTTTCTCTTCCATCAGGAGTGAGCATTGATGTCAAAATGATCTAGTCCATTCCAAAGGGAATGAACAAAAACACCCCGCCAAAAGACGGGTTGTTTTTGTTTTTTTGACTTTTTACCTGAAGATGCTATATTTTATCCATGAACACCATTACCATACCCAAAAAGGAGTATAAAGAACTTGTGGAAACGCGGATGCGGTATGATTTTTTGTGCAGATCCCTAAAAGACGACATTTTTTCTCCTCCGCCGACTAAGAATACCGGTGCTGTTATGAAAAGTTTCAAAGTGACCGGAAAATACAATGCAAAGTTTCTTGAAAGTTTGGAAAAAGGATTATCTCGCTCCAAATATTTTAAATCATGATCATTCTTCCGCTTGATACAGAACTTGCGGAATATCTGCAGACAAGAAAGCTTCTCAAAAAATTTGAAAAGCAGAAAATTTTGTTTGAGGAAAACCCATTTCATCCGGGATTGAACACCGAACTTTTAGAACCGAGAGAAATGAGGTTGTGGAGTTTTTGGCTTGATAAAAAGTATTGGGTGATTTTTATCTTTCACGATTCAGCAACGGTTGAAATTGTTGATATAAATAATCATTACGATTAAACAAAAAAACACTTCATCACCGCTGTTGCTCTCTCCGCCAAAACTAGCGGTATCGTTTACCCTGAGTTTATCGAAGGGTTTTGGTAAAGAAAAATTCTACGAAACCGATAAGAACTTTTTCGATGACGAAACAGACCCAAAAATAGCACGATTTTTTTTGACAATTTGCCATAACCTGATATGATGTAGCTACCAAAGAAATTTATGACAACTCCAAATATTATACAATTTTTTATACAAACGGAACCTGAAGGAGGATACATGGCGCAGGCTGTTGGTTATTCGATTTACACGCAAGGAGAAACTCTGGACGAAACGGTACGGAATATAAAAGAGGCGGTGGAATGTCATTTTTAGATAAAAAGTCAAAAAATATAATTATGAAAAACATCATTCAGTTTTCAATTACCAACGAAGACGGTGTGTATACGGCATCGGGAATAAATGCGCCGATTATTACCGATGGAAAGACGTTTGAAGATTTAGAGAAAAACATTCTGGAAGCGACTTCTTTGTATTTGGAAGAAACCAAAGAAACCTACACAAAACATCCGGCGATTATTGCCAATTTTGAATTCAATCTTCCTTTCTATGCCTAATCGATTAAAATCCGATATTTCCGGAAAAGATATTCTGGATTTTTTAGGATGTCATGGTTTTGTCGTGAAAAGAAGAAAAGGAAGTCATATGATTTTAAAAAGAACTTTTCAGGGTCAATCGCAAATGTTGGTTATTCCAGATCATAAAATCACCCCGAAGGGGACACTGAAAGCGATTATGAATCAGTCCGAAAAATATATTTCTTTCGATATCTTGCACGAATTTTTTTATACCAAATAAACTAAAATTTATGGACAAATGGATCAAAGAAAATAAAATCACGACGGCGATTATTGTTGTTTTGGTGGTTGTGCTTGGAGTTGGGTATTTAATAACCAAAAATTCAAGAGTCGTATCAAATACCGCAGACTTTGATTTGCAGCAAAAATGCGCAAAAGCGGCGAATGATTTTTACACCAATAAAGGTTGGAATACAAATAGCGATGCTCTTGGTAGTAATGATTACACCAATCATTGGAATAAAACTTTAAATAAATGCTTCATTGAGATTAGTCTTTTTTCTTCCGGTAAGTTTGAAAATTATTTGTATGATGTATTAGGAGAGGTAGAGTATGGTGAAATTCGTTCCTTTTCTGAAAAGGGAACAATTCCAAGTTGTTCGATTAAGATAGAAACAAATTTCAAAGACTGTAAAACTCAGGGAGAGTTTGATGATTTTGTGAAGCTGTATATGGAGGATTAAAATTATCTTTATGATAAAAGAAATTATTATAGACACATTAAGAAAAGAGATAACTCTACGAGACAAGGATGGATCTTCTGAAAAAACCATACCGTTTAATCCATCTGTTTTGGAAAATATCAACAGAGAAGAATCTAACCAGATTATTAGAAATTGTCTTCCCGCTGGTCTTATTTTAGAAACAAACATTATTTATACCTATAAGGTATAAATAATGTACAAAAATTTGACGTTTTCGGTTCCTTCTGCTAGGATTAAAGCCAAACCTGAATGGGGCTTTTTTATTGCACCTATCGGTTGTTTTCAGAGCTAATGGGACCAATGGCGATCGGGTGGTTACACACACCCCGCGAATGTCCCCAGAATTATGAAATTTATACTCGGAGAAAAGCTTGCGATGACGCAGATCTTCACGGAAGACGGCGTCGTCCATCCGGTTACCGCTGTCCAGTCCGGACAGATGACCGTTGTTCAAGTAAAGAACAAGAAAAAAGACGGTTACGACGCTATTCAGTACGGATATGGCGTTCGCAACGAAAAGAATATCAATAAAGCGCAAATCGGCCATGCGAAAAAGCTTGGCAATTTCCGATATTACCGCGAAGAACGTTTGCCGAGCGAGGCGACCGTGAACCCGGGCGATACCGTTTCTTTGGATTCATTCAAAGAGGGCGATGTTGTTGAGGTTTCGGCCATTTCCAAAGGTAAAGGTTTTCAGGGCGTGGTCAAAAGACACATGTTTGAAGGAGGCCGCCGATCTCACGGACAAAAACATTCCGAACGCGAAGCCGGTTCCATCGGAGGAGGCGGACGCAAAGGAGGCAGAGTCGCAAAAGGCATGAGAATGCCGGGAAGAATGGGCGCTGACAGAATCACCGTTAAAAATTTGAAAATAGTAGCGATTGACCCGAGCACGAACCAAATCTTCGTGTCCGGCGCAATACCCGGTCGAAGAGGAACTCTTATTGAAATTAAAGGCCGGTAAAACCATGCGCGCGGCCGCGCAAGGGAAAGTATGAAAACCGTAGGTTTTCATCATCTACCCAGCGAGCCGCGCGAGCGATAAATATATGAATGCTAAAATATACAATCAAACAGGGAAGAGCGTAGGCACCATTGCCTTGCCGGAAGAAGTTTTCGGAGCGCAGTGGAATGGCGACTTGGTACACCAGGTTCTCGTTTCTGAAGCCGGAAATGCCCGCGCGAATGTTGCTCATGCCAAAGGACGCGGAGAAGTTCGCGGAGGAGGAAGAAAACCGTGGAAACAAAAAGGCACCGGACGCGCCCGACACGGTTCAACTCGCTCGCCGATCTGGATCGGAGGAGGAGTTACTCATGGCCCGCTCACCGAAAAGGATTACACTAGAAAAATCAACCGAAAAATGAAAGCGGCCGCTTTATACGCGATCCTTTCAGAGAAATTGAAATCCGGAGAAATCATCTTCTTGGATGAAATAAAA
This sequence comes from Candidatus Nomurabacteria bacterium, assembly GCA_943356445.1. Taxonomy (GTDB): domain Bacteria; phylum Patescibacteriota; class Minisyncoccia; order Phycocordibacterales; family CAIJYI01; genus CAIJYI01. The sequence goes on along the minus strand of CALREZ010000013.1, from coordinate 2,311 downwards.
GCGAAGGACATCAAAACCAAAGAGGCGAAAACCATCATGACTTCCATCGCCAATATCCCGGGATGCGCAGAACTCGCCACCAAAAGAAAGAACGCGGCCTTTATCGCGCTCGGAAAGAAAGATAAGGAAGCGGAAAGAATTTTCGGAAACATTAAAAGCGTTGTTATTGGAGAATGGCGAAACATTACGCCTTCCGATCTTTTGAAATACAAATACATTGTAGTATCAGAACCGGAAGAAAGCGTGAAATTTGTCGCTTCAAAAATGAAATAATATGACTGAAAACACTTTCAAAAACAAAACCGCTTCGGCAGTTCTTACACGCCCGCGCGTTACCGAAAAAGCGGCCATTCTTGTGGAAAGCAACGCTTATACTTTTGAGGTTGCCAGTAATGCAACAAAGCCTGAAGTCAAAGCTGCGATTAAAGCGATGTATAAAGTTACTCCGATTCAGATCAATATGACGCAAGGCACCAAAAAGAACGTCGTTCGCCGTGGTCGGGCGGGGGTAAAAACAACCAGCAAAAAGGCGGTTGTTCACCTGAAAAAGGGTGATAAAATAGAATTCATTTAACTCTAGAAAAAAGGAAAAAGGAAAAAGGAAAAAGAGACGACGCACAATATTTTTTCTTTCAATTTTTCTTCAAAATTTTATGAAAACACACAGACCCACTACTCCGTCAATGCGACACACTACGGTTATCTCATACCGTAATGTTTTGACGGCGAAGAAACCGCACAAAGCGTTGACCTTCGGACGCAAACGCGATGTCGGGCGAAATTCCGACGGACGCATCACCACCCGACATCAGGGCGGCGGACACAAACGTTTGTATCGCGAAATTGACTTTAAATATGCCAAAAAAGACATTCCGGCAAAGATTGAGTCTATTGAATACGATCCGAACCGCACCGGATTCATTTCCCTCGTCTGTTACAAAGACGGAGAAAGACGTTATGTTTTGACACCAAAATCCATGAAAGTGGGTGATATGGTGGTTATTGCTGAAAACGCGGAGATCAAACCGGGAAATCGCCTTCCGATGAAAAACATTCCTCAGAGTACTTTTGTGTACAATGTTGAGGTGAAACCCGATGGAGGAGCCAAATTGGTTCGTTCCGGGGGAAGCTATGCCGAAATCGTTGCGAAAGACGCTCCGTACGTTCACTTGAAAATGCCATCAGGCGAGATTCGCAAGATTCACGAAGAGGCATGGGCAAGCGTCGGCGTTGTCTCTAATGACGAACACAAACTTCGCAACGTCGGAAAAGCCGGACGCTCGCGATGGCTCGGTATTCGTCCGACCGTCCGCGGTTCCGTCATGAACCCGGTTGACCATCCGCACGGAGGAGGCGAAGGACGACAAGGAAGAGGCTTGAAACGAGCCAAGACCGCGTGGGGAAAATTGTCAGGAAAAGGCCAGAAGACCAGAACCCCGAAGAAATACTCCAACGTCTTCATTGTCTCCCGCAGAAAATCACGAAAGAAAAAATAATCATACTAAAAAATCCCCCGACATGTCGGGGGATTTTTGTCTGCCGTCATCTCGGCAGGACATATTTTTTGGTAAATGGCCCTATCGTGTGAGTAACTTTCTTTTGAAAACAAAAATAACAGGTTATACTGTAGATATATAAAAAAAATCTATATGATAAAAACAAAACAAACAAAAAATCCTTCTGTTTCAAAAAAGAACGGAAACAAAGTTTCTGAATTTTGCAAACAACCGTGCCGTATGCTCTTTTCTTTTCTTGCAATTATTATCGTTTCGTTTTTTTTAATACTCTTCTTTTTTCAAAAAGGAATAACTCTCACTGATTTTGCGGCAAAGGTGGAAGAACTAACTTCAAAAAAAACGGCTTTGGCTGCGACGTTTGAAGTAAGCGGATTCGCCGGTGGCAGCAATGGAACCGTTGGCGGCGAGGATAGCTACGCCGCCTATGATAGTGTGAGATTTACCGCAAGCTTAAACAAAACCAGTTACTCTCCGGGCGAAACTATCACCGTAACAGGAGTGGGAACACCTCTGGTATCAAGTTCCGGATTGACCCCCGTTCTCTCTTTGAGGGCAACCATCAACGGCAGTTCTGCTACAAATATCTTGAATATGTCAGTTTCTTTGTTCCGAGCTCCTCAGGTTCCCGGGTCATATGTTGCTCTTATAAACGGAAGTTTTACCACCAGCGGCGCAACCGGATACAACAACAACCCTTCGGGATCCAATTCAATTTTCATCCCCTATACCGTCACCTCCCCGGTAACATATTCCTGCACCGGCACTCTCCCCGCAAATACAGCAGTTTACCCCGG
>CALREZ010000012.1 GCA_943356445.1 Candidatus Nomurabacteria bacterium | reverse complement strand
TCTTTCATGCCGGGACGACGAAGCCGCAGCTTTCTTCCTGTTATTTGAATACGGGTCCCGATGACTTGTCCGGAATTTTCAAAAGCTATGCCGATAATTCTCAGCTTTCAAAATGGTCGGGGGGAATTGGAACGGACTGGACGAATATACGCGGGACGGGGGCATTTATCAAGGGAACGGGGGTTGAAAGTCAGGGTGTCATTCCGTTCATTAAAATTGCGAACGATGTTACGGTCGCGATAAACCGAAGCGGAAGAAGACGCGGCGCCGCGGTCGTATATCTGGAGACATGGCACTATGATATTTTGGACTTTCTGGAGCTCCGCAAAAACACCGGCGATGATCGGCGCAGAACTCATGATCTGGACACGGCGAACTGGATACCGGATCTTTTCATGAAGCGGGTTCGCGACGGCGGGGTTTGGACGCTCTTTTCTCCCGATGAAACTCCCGAGCTGCATCACCTTTACGGAAAAGCGTTTGAAGAGAAATATCGCGGCTACGAGCAAAAAGCCATGCGCGGAGAAATGAAATTATGGAAACAAATTCCGGCGATGGACTTGTGGAAGAAAATGATGGCGATGCTTTTCGAAACCGGACATCCGTGGATTACCTGGAAAGATCCGGCCAATATCCGTTCGCCTCAAGATCATATCGGCGTCGTCCATAATTCCAACCTGTGCACGGAAATAACTTTGAACACTTCATTTGATGAAACGGCTGTCTGCAATCTGGGCTCGCTCAACTTTGCAAAATTCGTGAAGGATAAAAAGTTTGATAACAAAAAAACGGCGGAAGTCACGCGCATCGCCATGCGGATGCTGGACAATATCATTGATATAAATTTCTACCCGACGGAAGATTCCAAACGCTCCAATATGAGGCACCGTCCCGTCGGCCTCGGAATACGCGGTTTGCATGATGCGCTGTTTTTGCTCGGATACGACTACGATTCGGAAGAAGCGGTGGAATTTTCGGATAGAAGCATGGAAGTCGTGGCCTATCACGCGATACTTTCTTCATCAGAGATTGCGAAAGAGAGAGGAACGTACGAAACCTATCATGGGTCAAAATGGGAAAGAGGAATCTTTCCGCAGGATACGATAGATCTTTTGGAGAAAGAGCGTGGCGAGGCGATAGCTTTGCCGAGAGGAGGAAAACTTGACTGGACTCCCGTTCGCGAGCACGTCAAAAAATACGGCATGAGAAATTCAAATTGCATGGCTGTTGCCCCGACGGCGACAACCGCCAACATCGTCGGATGCGTTCCGACCACCGAACCGATCTATAAAAATTTGTATGTGAAGTCAAATCAGACGGGAAACTTCGTTGTTACGAACGACTATCTGATACGCGAATTGAAAACGCTCGGATTATGGGACAAGAACATGCTGAATAAAATAAAGTTTCATGATGGAAGCGTTCAAGAAATAACGGAGATACCCGAAGATGTAAGGAAAAGATATAAAGAAGTTTTTGAAATGGAACCGAGGTGGATCATAGACGCAGCAGCGCGGCGTTCAAAGTGGATTGACCAGTCGCAGTCCCTCAATATCTTCTTCTCCGGGACTTCCGGAAAAGAACTTTCCGATATCTATTTTTACGCGTGGAAAGCCGGACTGAAAACAACGTACTATCTCCGCACCCTCAGCGCTTCTCAAGTGGAAAAATCCACGATTAGCACGGCCGAATTCGGCTCAACTCATCATCGCGGAGCGCAGAGTAAAACCTCCGAAAGCGAACAAGAAAAACAAAAAGCCGAACATCTGAAAAAAGTTGCGGCGGGAGAAGCCGTCGGTATCTGCGAATCCTGCGAAGGATAATGGTTTGTAACTTTTTTTCTTTTTACTTTTAACTTTTTTCTCAAAAACATGCCCATACACATAAATGCCAAACCGGTGGATATTAACCAGCGCCGGATCATTAACGGAAAAGATGCCGACGTGATGCAACTCTATCCCATGCGCCATACTTTTGCGTGGGACGCTTACGGAGTAGGGAACGCCAATCACTGGCTTCCGACAGAAATAGGAATGCAGAAAGATATTGAACAGTGGAGGTCTCCGACGGCGCTTTCCGCCGATGAGCGGCAGGCGTTTGAAACAGTGCTCGGTTTTTTTACGACCGCCGATTCCATTGCCGCGAATAACGTGGTGCTGGCGTTGTACAAGCATGTTACTTCTCCGGAAGTGCGCATGTATCTGCTTCGGCAAGGATACGAGGAAGCGATACACACGCACGCGTATCAGTATATTGTGGAGTCTTTGGGTATGGATGAAGCAAAGATATTCAACATGTATCGCGAAGTGGAAGCCATCTACAAAAAAGACGACCTCGTTCTTTCTCTGAACGAAGGAATTTTTGATCCGCTCTACAAAACGGGAACGTTTGAGAATGACCAGAAGTTTTTGGAGAACTGGGCGGTCTTTGCGCTCGTCATGGAAGGAATTTTCTTTTACAGTTCTTTTGCCGTTATGTTCGGCTTTCAACGGCAGAATAAAATGGTCGGCGCTGCGGAACAGATACAATACATTATGCGCGATGAATCCCAGCACTTGAATTTTGGTATCAATGTCGTCAACGCGATAAAAGAAGAACAGCCGGAACTTTGGACGCAGGAATTTCAAGATCATCTGGTTGATGTGATTCGCCGCGCGGTCGTTTTGGAATATACGTTCGCGAAAGAAGTTTTTCCGAAAGGAATCTTCGGCATGAATGCCGCTGGATTCAAACAATATATTGAGTATATCGCCGACAGAAGATTGGAACGGGTCGGTTTGCCAATCCAGTACAACGTGGAAAATCCTTTTCCGTGGATGTCTGAGGCAATAGATATTTCAAAAGAAAAGAACTTCTTTGAAACGAGAGTGACGGAATACAAAGTGGGCGGACAATTGGAATGGTAAAAAGAAATCCCCGCAACGCAATGTTGTGGGGATTTTTTTGAAGTTTGTTTTATTAAGCAATGAGCAATCCGGCAAAACTCAAAACAGAAACGACGAGAAGAGATATGGCGAGTCTGAAAGCGAATTTTCTCGTTCCTTGGAGGTAGGAATACACCATTTTACTAACGAGGTTGGTGGTGTTGACGAGCAGGAATGTCAGAACGGCGAATTGCAGAGTAATCGTTGTCCCCGCCATTTCGGCAAGGTTGATGATAATGGCGTCCATGCCGACGAAAGAAGCGATGATGGAACTGACGATGAATCCCGATTTTCCGAAAAGTATCAAACAGATTTTTGTGAGCAACTTTACGCAGGTAATGAGGATGGCAAAGCGAAGCGCCGATTCCAAAGAAAAGATTTTGAAATCTTTAATGCCGTGCTCCTTTTCATGCAGTTCCGGTTCTTCTTTTTTGAGAAAATAAATAGCGAGAAGTCCTGCGGTTACGACCATGATGATCAAGCTCGGAAGCAGCGAAATAAGCCACTTGCCGTTTAGTGGGCCGGCAAGAAGAAATACCTGCAGAAAACTTGCCATGTTGGAAAGAAGCGCGGCTCCGATGAGGTAGTTCACGGCCTGCGTGTGCTGGCTTCTTTGCGCCAAGGACTGGGTTGCGGAAGTGGAAGAAACGAAACCTCCGATAAAACTTGCCACCGTAAAACTTTTCTTGTTGCCGATGATGCGTCCGAGAATATATCCGAAGACGTCAATTCCCGTGATTAAGACCACAACAATCCAAAGCTTTTGAGGATTGATGAGTTCCAAGGTTTCAAATTGTCCGAGGTTAATTCCGATATTGTTGAATATCTGAATGACTACCGGCATATGATCCAGCGTGTATCCGATATTCGGAAGAAAAGGCAAGATAACGAGCGAGATGATTGCGTAGGTGGTAAATGATTCTATTTCGCTTCCCGTAACTCCCGCGGCAAGTTTTTTTGTTTTTGCTTTGATGGAAAGAATAAGCACGAGAAATACGAAGAGCGCCACGACCAGTTGAAGGGGCATAATATCAAGCATGGGCAAGGCTCCGATAATGAAAGTGAAGAGAATGGAAATTTCCGTCGTCATTCCGAAGTCTTTTGTCGTCAGAGAACCTATTGCGTAATAGACAATGACGATGGCAAAGAAAACGGTCGCGAGCGCCGTTGCTAATACCGGCAAATTATTGACGTATAAAACGCCGCAGACCGAACCGAGGAGCGCGATGAGCGAATAGGTGCGCATTCCGCCGGCAGAACCTTCTTTCGGCTGGCTGCTTTCGCGTTCCAGGCCGACCGCCGCTCCGAAAAGGAGAGCTAAAACGAACTTGTATGCCAAAATGGACATCATAAAAAAAAGAGGATAGTGATAAGAGTTAATACTCATTCTATTTTACTCTATTTTTCGTTACCCTCCAAATACTTGACAAAAAATATGGTTATGCTATACTTGTATCAGATAAGGACGGTGTGCCGGACACCCCGATAAGACCCAAAAAATCTTATACCATCCGGTTAGTCTCGGAAAGCATTTCTCGGCTTAAAGAGATGAAAACGTTTACCTTTCTGTCACGTTAAGAAAGGAAGGAGATAGCCGAAAGTATTCAGTCCTCAGGATATGAAAAGGCGAAAATACGAGGAGACGCACGCGCGGAGAATCGGTCTGAGTTCTCAAAACAAGCAAGAAGACATTGAAGTCACATATGAGTCAATCAGACGCCAGATACACCCCCGGAACTTAGTTCCGGGGTTTTTCATTGCGACATGAAAAAACGCCGTTCGGTAGTTCATTTTTACCAAGCCGGCGGTATAATTCTTTTTATGAAAAAAATACTTATTGCCGCTTTGCTTTTTTCTCCGACTTTTGCGTTCGCCGAGGTTCGGATCAATGAGATTGCTTGGATGGGGACGGCGAAATCTTCAACCGATGAGTGGATAGAGCTGTATAACGATGGAGATTCTCCCGTTGATGTTTCCAATTGGATACTTTCCATTTCCACAAAAAAACTTTCAGGAACCATTCAGGCGAAAGGGTATTATCTTCTTGAACGCACGGACGATACGACCGTTCCTGGTATTGCGGCTGATTTTATTTACACAGGAGAGATGAACAATAACGGTATTCGTTTGGTTTTGAAGAATGCCTCGGGTGCGGAGGCGGATTCCATTGATGCAACTTCCGGCTGGCAAAAGGGGAATTCTGATACCAAAGAAACAATGCAGCGGAACGGTTCCGAGTGGATTACCGCGGCGGCAACTCCGAAAGCGGAGAATAAAACAGCTGATACGACAAAACCGGCAGCGGAGAAGAAACCGGTTTCTTCCGGTTCAAATACGGGCTCAAATTCAAACACTCCTGATACTTCCGCTCATGCGAGTCCGCTTCCTTTGAGCGATTTTTCTCAAAAGCAGGAATTGTCGGTTTCCGCCGGGAGGAACCGTATTGCGGCGGTGGGGAATTCGGTTGTTTTTGAAACCTACGCGGTTGATGCAAAAGGAGGGAAGACTCAGAACGTTTCTTCTTTGTGGTCATTCGGCGACGGCTTGCAGACGGGGGGTTCAAAGGTTTCGCATGTCTATAAATATCCCGGGGACTATGCCGTGGTGTTGAATGTTACGTCGGGTGAAAATCAGGCGGTGTCTCGCGCGGAAGTGAAAGTTTTTTCTCCGGAAATTGCTTTTGAAATGGCGGAGGATGGGACGATTTTTTTGACGAATAATTCTTCGTATGAATTGAATATCGGCGGCTGGAAAATTTCAGGAACGGCTGGGAATTTTGTCGTTGCTCCCGATACTATTATAGAAACGGGGAAGAAAATAACTTTTTCAAAAGCGATCACCGGAATTGATTTTTCTCCGTGTCAGGCGATTGATCTTTTGTCGGCGGATAACGAGAGAGTCTCAAGTTTTGCGAAAACTCAAAAAACAATAATGCCGGTTGCAACTACGACGCCGGTAGAAATTCCTGTTGTTTCCGAAAAAAAGATTGAGCCGGTTGTTTTGACCGCGCCTGTTATTTCAAAACCAAAAACAGAAACGGCTGCGGCGGTAATTGCTATTCCTCCTCCCGAAAAAGAAAAAACAGTGTCAGTACAGAAGATTACGCTCAAAAAACCGGACGGATTCTTCGCAAAAATCTGGAAAATGTTTTTTTAGAAAAGATACCGTTCAAAAAACCTCGCCATTGCGAGGTTTTTTAATAACAGCTTTTTGGTGAAAACAGAAAGTTTGACGGGTTGCAAGAAACTTGTTTATAGAAACGGCTACGCTGAGCCATATCGCAGAAAAGTTTGCCAAAAGATGAAAAAAAGTTTCTTGCGATATTTTGAAAAACATTTCGTATTTTATTGACGGGTCCGAATAAAGAGGATACTCTTTTGCGTACGCATAAATCGTTTTTTCAACGCGCGTATTTTTTATTGCAAACAATTATTATCAGATTTTTATTAACTCGTTAAGTACAGAGAATTATGAATACTATTTTTTCTAGAACGTCAAAGAATGCGCAGAGATTCTTTTTCGCATTAGCCGCGGTGATTTCCATCGCCGGCGGTTTTTTTGTTGCAAACGTTGCTTTGGCTGCGCATACGGCGACGGTAACGGTTAGCCCGACATTGGTGAAGGGTGGATCAGTGAATACTCCCTATACGTTTAACATACAAAAAAATGATGGCAATGATATTGTTTACGTAAAAATTCAGACAAGCAACTTTACAATAAACAATGAAGCAACAACTATTTCATGTCCTACTGGATTGGGGACATGGAATAAGAGTGTCACAAATAGTCAAGTTGTGTGTCAAAAAGATTTTATGGATGGTCAAGCTATCACAGCTAGTGCCGTTATCTCTTTTCAGGCATCAGCTCCAGGTTCTGATGTTTCCTCTTTTTGGGTAGTTACAACAATCGATTCTGTTGGCTCACAATTTTCCAGCAGTCCGGTAACAACCGTTGACGCAACCGCTCCGACGGTTAGTTCTATCACCACAAAAGATGTTGACGGCGATGGAAAGGTAGACACTGCGACTATCGTTTTCAGCGAGGCGGTTTTGGACTCTTCATTTGTTGCGGATAATTTCAATGTTGGCGGTTCTGCCGGAACAAGCATCTCAACGGGAACAGCTGATGACAACACTTTTGATGTTTTGGTTTCCGGCGGAGTATCCGGAACAAATGCAAAAGATGTTACCTACACGCAAGGAAATGGTTCTGATCTTGTTGGAAACAAACTAGCGAATGTTGTGACTGGTACCATCGTTGAAAGTGACAGTGCTGCACCGGTATTTATGTCAGCAAGAACTCAGTCTCCGACGACGATCGTTGCTCTTTTTAGCGAAGATCTAAATGGGTCAACGGTTGGTTCCACTGGTTCAGATTTTACCGTAACCGGACATTCCATTACTCATGCAACAGAAAATCCGGATAATGGCACCGTTGTTATTACGGTAAACACCATGACGACAGGTGAAACTCCTACTGTTGACTATGTTGATACGATTAAAGATCTTCATAATAATACCGCTTCGCACATATCAAAAGTTGCTGCCGACGGTATTACTCCGGTTATCGCTTCAACCCGCACGGTCACTCCGACCGCTATTGAAGTCACTTTCTCGGAAGCCATGAGTGCGGTTTCTAAAGATGATTTTACGGTTGCAGGGAACACTGTTTCAAGCGTAACTTTCACGAGCGGAACAACAATCGCCACTTTTGTTTTGGGAACCCCTATCAGTACGGGTGCTACTCCTTTGGTGAGCACTATTGCCACACCAACGGGAACGAAAGATAATGCTTCGGTTCCGAATACTATCACCGGAAGTTTGACCTCAACGCCTGTAGACGGAATTGCTCCGATGGTAGTAATTGCTGCTACTTCTGCGACTTCTCCGACAAAAACCGCCCCTATCGCGATGATCGTCACCTTCAGCGAACCTGTCACCGGTTTTGATGCGACGGACATTGTCGTCGGTAATGGAACCCTTGGAAATTTTGCCGGTACTGGTTCAACCTACACCTTTGATATTACTTCTCCCGGACAAGGAACAGTAGTCGCTAATATCGCCGGAGGTGTCGCTCAAGATGGAAACTCAAATGTTAATACAGTTGCTTCGCAATTCAGTATTGTGTTTGATAACATTCCTCCCACTGTCATCCTCACCAAAGATCACTCCGATCTAACGGTTCGTGATGCCGACACCGTTGTCATCACCGCTACCTTTAATGAACCGATGACTTCTGCCCCGACTATTGCTATCACAAATGCCGGATTTACTACCGCGGCTATGACTGGTTCGGGAACTACATGGACATACTCTTGGAATGTCCCGGCTGGAAATGATGGCACAGGCGTTGTTGTCACTGTCGCCGGTTCCGATATTGCTGGAAATGTTTACTCGGATTCAACCAATCTTACCTTTACGATTGATAATGTTGCGCCGACTGCTGTACAGACAACCCCCGTTGCTACTCCGACAAAAGATAATACTCCGAACATTGGCATTACTGTTGAGGATACCGTTGGTTGGGTAATTAAAAATGGCGATACTGCTCTTACTTCCGGAACGGGAACAGGTGCAGAACAAACGATAACTTTGCCTACCTTAGCCGATGGTGTCTACAATCTTTCTTTAGTTGCTACCGATACTGCCGGAAATCAAACCACGACTTCTTTGACTGAATTTTTGGTTGATACTGTCAACCCGACCGTGAACGTTGGAGAGGACATTTTAGCAAAAGCTTCTATCTCTAAAACTGCCGTCGCCACAGATTCCGGTTCTGGAGTTAATGCTTCATCTTATCAATGGGCACAGGTAAGCGGTCCAGCAACATTAACGATTAGTAATCCGACGAGTTTAACAACAAACATTTCGGCTCTTACTGATGGTGCGGAAGATGGAACTTATGTTGTTAGATTTACCGCCGTTGATAATGCCGGAAATTCAAATACTGATACCTTTACTTTGGTTTGGGATAGTACTAAACCGACTGTCATCCTCACCAAAGATCACTCTGACTTAATCGTTCGTGATGCCGACGCGGTTGTTATCACTGCTTCGTTTAACGAGCCGATGTCTTCTGCTCCGATGATAACGATTGGGACATTGATTACGAATGCGGTAATGACTCATTCAACCGGAAATGACTGGACATACTCTTGGAATGTTCCTTCAGACAATAACGGGTCAATAGAGGCAACCGTCGCCGGTTCTGATATTGCCGGAAATGCGTACTCGGATTCAACCAAACTTACCTTTACGATTGATAATGTTGCGCCGGTAATGGCAGTTACTGCCCCGACGACAGTTGCAACAGGGACTACCGTGATTACCTTCACTAATGATAGCGATACTACTCCAACAGTTGCTCAATGTTCTATTGATAATTCCACATGGGTTGCTTGCACAAGCGGGGTAACTACCTTTGGAAATATCACAGGATTCAGTGCCTTAAGCGATGTTCCTTTTACCTTGTACCTTCGCGATACTGATACGGCTGGTAATACGGGAACCGCTCAACTTTCATTGGCAAAAGACACGACCGTTCCTTCTATTTCAAGTAAAAATCCGATCTCTAACGGCGTAGGGATTGATCCGTCCTCAGACATCACGGTGGTATTCAATGAGAACGTTGTCATTACCGATGCGCAAGTAACTTTGAAGAAAGGTTCTGATGCTCCGGTTACTACCGTTGTAGACTTTGTCTCTGGAATGAAAACCGCTACTATTAATCCTGCCGTGGCATTGGATAATAATTCCACTTATACCGTAACTTTAACGGGGGTAACCGACACGGTCGGAAATGCTTTGCCGACAACCGCTTGGTCATTCACGACTTCGGCAAGTTATTCCGTTGACCTTACTACCGGTTGGAATCTCATTTCACTTCCGGTTGTACCGACGAATACATTAGTATCTTCAGTGCTCGGAAGTGCTCTTAATGACGTAGCAAAGGTTCAATCTATCTGGAAATATGATCCCGCTACCGGAGACTGGAATGTATACCACCCCGACAATTCAGGAGAAACAAGTGATTTTACAACCATGACTGCAGGAGAAGGGTACTGGGTAGATTATCGCGCTGATGCAACAGGAACCATTTCTGGAACGGGAAATCTCTTCCAAGCAGGGGGAAATGTTCCTCCTCAAAAAGCTCTTTCTGCCGGCTGGAACTTGATTGGTTATTACCAAATTGAGAACACAATCAACACTACCGCGACCAAAGCTCTCTCAACGGTTGCCGGACAATGGACTCAATTGCGCACATACGGCAATATCGACAAACAATTCCACTCAGTTATTGGATCAACGACCATGAAACCGGGAGAAGGATATTGGATCTTCATGAAATCTTCCAGCTATGCTCCGTATCTGTACGGTCCGGGAGACACGGACTAAATCATTGACTAAATAATCATTTAGTTATATAAACACCATAATGAAATCATTTATTAGAACCGTATCTATTTTTGTGCTTTTGTTGGTTGTATCCAACTTTGCATTTGCCCAACCGGGAATTCCTCATCAGTTCTATGGAACGGTGGAGTTCTTGAATGGGACCGCTCCTGCCGGACTTTTGGTTGAAGTAAAAGTCGGTGGAACAACGGTTGGAACCGCAACGACGGCTTCCGGAAAGTATGGGTACAATCCGAGCTTGCTCTTTGCTGAAAAAACCGAAGGCGAATGGTCTGGAGAAACCGCAGAGTTCTTTGTTGATGGAACGAAGGCAACAACAGCAGCTATGGTTACTCTTTCTCGCGGAGGTTATACGAGATTAAATCTTTCTGTTCCGAAATCTCTTGTGACCCCTCCTTCCATCGGCGGCGGTGGCAGCAGTTCAAATCCTGTTGTCGTTGCTACCGTCGGTGATATGAACGGAGATGCCAAGGTCAACAAATATGACTTCGCGCTTATGATGGCGAATTGGGGGAAAACCGGTACGAATGTTGCCGACCTGAACAATGATAATGTGGTCAACAAATATGACTTCGCGCTCTTGATGGCGCGCTGGTCAACCGTATAAACTGATATGAAAAAATATACAAAAATAATTTTTGTCGGCATTGCGATATTCGCTTTTACGGCATCGGCAAGCGCGGCGAGCGTTACGGTATCTCCGTCATCGCTTTCTAAAAAAGTCGGGGACGCATTCAACGTTTCTGTCGGCGTTTCTGCCGGCGGAAGCAAGGTGTGCGTCGTTGAAGGAACCGTCAATCTTGATAAACTTTCTTGCTCGGATATTACCGTTGCGGACGGTTTGATCGCTCAAACGACTCCGACTTGCGCAAAGCCTTCGTTCTCTCTCGGAATCCCCGGCTGTACGACTGTCAATAAAAATCTTTTCTCCGTGTCGGTAAAAGCGCCGACCGCGGGAACCGCGACTCTCGGTTTGACCGGAGTTGATGTGGTTGGAGAAGGAGTTTCCCTGGGAAATTCTGCCGGAACCGGTGAATATATTGTTGCGGGAAATACGGAAACCGTTGTTACTCCGACGACGACAGTTACTCCAAAACCGACTGCTGGAACAACTACGGTAAAGCCGACCGTAACTCCGACAACCGAACCGGAAAAAACGGTTACTGAGCCGGTTGTTACTGTTGCAGCACCGACGACTGACAATAATCTCGCTGCCGCGGGTTCCGCTGCTCGCGGAGTACCGCTTCCTATCGTTATCGGAATCGGCATCGTCGCTCTTGCTCTCGGATACTTTACAGCCAGAAAAATGAAATAAGATTATATACAACAAAAAACCGCTTGGCGGTGAAACCGCCAAGCGGTTTTTTGTTGTACCTTGAAACCATTTGTTGCTCGTGTTTTAATAAAAGTACTTATGAAGCAATTTTTGTTTATACTTTCTTTGTTTCTTTTTGCGAACTCGTCCCAAGCGGCGAGTCTTGAATACGCTACTTTTGTTTCCACCGACCCTGCTTCCAATTCTTTTGTTATTCACTATGGCGGTTTGGAAGAAAAAGATAAGCATTATTATTCCTGTTCCATAGCCAATTTGTTTTGCACGGCAACGAGTACCCCAAGCGAAAGCGTTTCTTCTTTGGGAAATTATTACGATGTAATACAAGATACGGAACGCGTTATCTTTCGCGGACATTCTTTGGATGGAAAATTCGTCTACTATTATCAGTACGCCGACACGAAACACCCGTATCGCTGGTACGTTCTGATTGATACGGAAACAGGGAAGACTTATGCGAAAAAAACGGCCGTTCCTTTTCTTGATCTCATGACCGAACAAAATCGGCTGTTCAGCATATCTCCCGATAGCGAAACCCTTTTCTCTATTGATGACCGCGAAGGAACGCCGGCGATCTATCGCGTACCTCTCGCGAAGATGACCAAGAGTTCCATGGCAGGAGAACGAATAACCAAGAACACCTATACCGTTGCGGATTTCATTGCGTATGATAAAAACAATGTCTACTTTATCGCGAACCGAAGCGATCCTCTTATGTGGTCTCTCTATCATTATGATACGGTTGCCGATTCTCTGCAGCTCGTCGCGGAAAATGTTTCGTATGCCGACCCGATAAAAAAAGTTGGAAATGGCATTCTCTTTCTCCAAATGAAAGGAAACTCTGTTGTTCCGGCCGTGTATGATCCGACAAAAAATACGCTGGGATATTTTCTTTTGCCTCAAACTCCGGGAATTTCCAATGTGAATAATTCCTACAAAGTGGTTCATTACGGAAATCTTTCCGGGACGCTTTTGTATCCGAAACCGGATACGGGCAATGTAAAAATTCCGAGACCGATGATCGTATGGCTTCACGGCGGGCCATATCGGCAGGGAAGTTTGACCATCCATTCGTTCTTTTCTTATGGCGTGTATGACTGGATTATGAATGAAGCGCGGGACAATGGCGCAGTCGTGCTTAAACTGGATTACAGCGGAAGCTACGGCTATGGAAGCGATTTTATTTCAGCCCTCAAAGGAAATATCGGAAAGCAGGACGTGAAAGATGTTGTTGCGGCTCTGGGAAAAGCCAAAGAAGATGTGTCAAAAGATTTCTCCATCTCCGGGGTTTATCTTGTCGGAAACAGTTACGGCGGGTATCTCGCTGTCCGCAGTTTGACGGCGTATCCGGAAAAGTTTGCCGGGGCTTTTTCCATCAACGGCGTTATGGATTGGACGAGCCTCTTGGAGGATTTGAAAACTTCTCTTTTTAATATCTATTTCGGCGGAACTCCGAACAGGAAAAATCAAAACTTGTATGACAAAGCCGATATGCTCGGCCGGTATACTTCCATTTTGCCGGGTCAAAAAGTAACGTTGGTACAGGCGGAAAAAGACAGTACCATCAATCCGGCGCAAGCGGATATCCTCAAGTACTCATGGAAACCGAACGGAGTTGATGTGAATGTCATTTCCATCCCCGAAGAAGATCATGTTTTTCACAAGAACAGTTCCATTACGAACATCTGCGGTTCACTTTTGAACTTTATGAGTATGACCGCTACTTCTGCGGAGAGGTGTGTATTCAAGTAGTTATCTCCTGCTTGAAAGGGCGTCTTTGAGGGTTTCTTTGTCGGAGTATTCCAGCTCTGTGCCGGTGGAAAGACCTCTGCCGAGAGAGGTGATGGAAATGGAGTATTTTTCGGCGAGCGGTTCAAGGATTTTTAGCAAATAGATGGCAGTGTTTTCGCCTTCAGAATTGGCATTCATGGCAAGCACGACCTCGCGGAGGCCGTTGTTTTTGGCACGGTCTTGAATGGCGTAAAAAAGTTCTTTGGCTCGTATTTTTTTTGCGGGCTCTTTTTCCAATACGGGTATCGCGCCCCCGAGGATGAAGTAAAAGCCGTTCCAGATTCCCGCTTTGTGCATGTTTTCCAGATCCACGTCTTTTTCCACGACCATAAGCATGGCCTTGTCGCGGTCGTCTTCGCTGCAGACGGAGCAAATTTTTTCTTCTCCGCCGGATCTTTGAAAATAGCGGAAGCACGAAGAGCACTGGGAAACTTCTTCACTGAGTCGCGCGAGCGCGCCGGAAAGTTCATTGCGGAATTCGGCGTCTTTTGACAGCAAAAAATACACGAAGCGTTTCGCTTGTCGCGGGCCGATGCCGGGGAACTTTGAAAAAAGTTCAATGAGTTGGGAAATGGGGTTCATGTTGGTAAAGAATAAAGGAGAAAGCAAAAAGAAAAAAGGAACGACGGAACGTTTTTCTTATTTTTTAATTAAAATCCGTCAAAGTCTCCTCCTCCGGCGGCCATGCCGGCTGGGATGTTTTGATCAATATCAACGAAGGATGTTTTATCGCCGTCAAAGTAGAGGTCTACTTTTCCGGTCGCGCCGTTTCTGTGTTTTTCTATAAGTATCTCGGCGTTTTGTTTCTTTCCAGCGCCGTCTTCGTTTTGTTCGCGATGAATGAATAAGACGACGTCGGCGTCCTGTTCAATAGAACCGGAGTCGCGAAGGTCGGAAAGTCTCGGTTTGCCTCCGCGCTGTTCAACGGCGCGGGAGAGCTGCGAGAGGGCGAGAACGGGCACATCAAGTTCGCGGGCGAGTCCTTTGAGTCCTCGGGAAATTTCGGTAACCTGTTGCACCATGTTGTCTATATTTCTCCCCGCGCTCATGAGCTGGAGGTAGTCCACGATAATGAGTCCGAGCCCGTGTTCGCTTTTGATGCGCCGCGCGGTAGACCTCATTTTTATGATGGTATTTCCCGCTTGGTCGTCAATGAAGATCGGCGCTTTTTGCAATCGTCCCATCGCGTCTCGGATATGCGAAAATTCATCGTCTGAAGAAATTTTTCCGGTGCGGATTTTCCATGAGTCCACTTGCGATTCAGCGGAAAGCATACGGTCAACGAGCTGCTGCGCGCTCATTTCCAACGAAAAGATACAGATGGAGGTTCCATTCAGCGCGGACTTTCTCGCGATATCCAGAGCCAGAGAGGTTTTTCCCATGGAAGGGCGGGCGGCGAGAATGATAAGGTCGGATTTTTGAAAACCGGCGAGCTTTGCGTCCAGTCCTCTGAATCCGGTCGGAATGCCGCGCAGTTCTTCTTTTGATTTTGTCAGACGGTCAAGACGATCCCATGCGTCGGTAAGCGTATCTTTCATGCTCACGTATTTTTGATTGGAGAGCATGGAGGTTACGGCGAAGATCTCTTTTTCGGAGTGATCAAGCGTCGTTTCCAATTCTTCCGCTTCGTTGTATCCGTATTCGGAAACGCGGTTGGATGCGTCTATGAGATTGCGGAGGACGTATTTTTTTTGCACGACATCGGCATAGTGTTTGGCGTTGGCGGAAGACGGTACGGAATTGACGAGTTCCGCGAGATAAGAACTGGCTCCGATGCTTTCCAAAAGATTTTTATCTTTGAGCGCATTGGAAAGAGTGAGGAGGTCTATCGGCTCATGCTTGCCGAAGAGATCCATGATGGCGTTGAAAATGATCCGGTGCTTTTCCGCATAGAAAGATTCGTGACGGAGAATATCCATAATATCGTACAAAGCTTCCGGGCGGAGCATGATGGAACCGAGCAATGCCTTTTCGGACTCAATGCTTTGGGGCGGTATTCTAAAAGCGCTGTTTTTGTTCTGTGACATGCTGTTATTGTATCACGCGGGCGGGAAGTGGTGGAACTGCCAAAAGCGTGGTAAAAGGGGAGAAATTGTGGACAAAATTTATCCAAAAAAGAGGCCCGGTAAAGGGCCTCGTTGTGATTATGGCGTATGGTGCTTTTGTACGATGTACTTTTTGACGTTTTCTGACAGTCTCCAGTCGCCAGAAAGGATTGATTCGTAAAAATGCAAAGAATCGTAAGGCGCTTGTTTCTCAATAAATGTATACTCATGACAAACCAAGGTGAGTCCCAATTGATACTTTTTGCAAAAATAGTCAAGAACGGCAAAGTGGAGCTGTCTCCAACCGTATTCGTTGCGCGTGCAAACCAGTCTCCATAATTCTCTTTCCATATTTCCCGTTCCGAGAATTTTTACTTTTATTTCCGAATCGTCGGGGCCGAGAAAAAATATCCTGAAATTTTCCAGCGGGTTTTGCATCGCAAAGCCGGCCTTTTCCGGTTTTTCAACGGCCGAAGATGTTTGTAAAAAACCATGTTCTTTCATAACAAAGTACCTCCTTTTTTTTTGTACCCAGTTAGAGAATAGACGAAAGAGAGTTTTTGGTCAACAACATGAGAACACATTTCAATTTTCCCGAAGACTGCCCTCAGGAAATCTATTTTTGTGGACCTAGGGAGAATCGGACTCCCGTTTCGTCAATGCGAATGACGTGTCGTACCACTAGACCATAGGCCCGATGTAGTGTGAATACCATACTATCAAAATTTTGCAAAGAAATCCAGCATTTGTTTTTTTACATAAAAAAGACCCGCATGTTCTGCGGGTCTTTTGCGTTCTTAGAAGAAAATTCTTACTCGGGTCATGATGGCGTTGTCGGTTGTTTCCGGAACTCCGGGAGCTTTTGTATCTGAATGAGAGAAATCAACCGTGACGGAGGAACCTCCGAATCGGCCGTATCCTCCTTCTTTCGGAAGAACCAAACTTGGGCCGGCGGAGTAGCTGGTATAATCGGTATCGCCGACGGTTTTATTGAACATTCCCATGATGCGAAGATCAAGTTTGTTTCCTTCCATGCTCCAGAGTTTGTAATCAGCGAGAGCATATCCGCCATGTCCGATACTCGCTTTTCCATCTCGCGGATGTTCATCGCTGCGGTAGATACCGCCATAGAGATCCAGGTCTTTTGTCGCTCGGTACATGGCGCCGAAACCGATTCTTTGCGATTCGCTGCTCCACTGATTTGAGACGGACAATTGCAATTCCGGCAGGCCGGTCGTTTTGTCTTTCACCGCATCCCAGATAAGACGCTGCGAAGTTTCCGTTCGGTCAAACCTTTTCGGATCGTTGAAAGCCGGGCCGGTTGTTCCGGTAACGTCTCCGACGAAAGTGAGGTTGGGGGTAATTTTTGTTTCCACCTGCACGCCGTAACCGTACGCATGGAACAACGGGTTGTGCGGGCTTTCAATGGAGATGGCCATGTACGCGGGAGGAAGATATAATCCGCCGGCGGTAATGAGTGATCCCGCGCGAATGGTCGTGTTGGAAAAAAAGTTTCCCGCCAACCCTTCTTTTCCGAAATTATACCCGACCCATCCTTGGGTGATATAGTTGGCCGGAATGCGGCTGTCTAAACCCGAAAGGTCGTTCTCCATAAAAAACGAGAATTTTTTATAGGTACAGCTGGTGCGCGTGCGAATGGGCGCCCCCATAAAATCCTGTTCGGATCCGCCGGTAATGCTGGCGTATCCCCAGATGGAACATTGCGCGTCTCCCGATTTGAAAAACGGTTCGTTTTGGTCGTTGGCGAAAGCCGAAGATAAAAACAAAAACGCGAGCAGGAAACTCATTGCGAATTTTTTAAGGGTCATGAGCCCTCCTTTGTTGTGAAGTTACTTGATTATTCTGTCGCATATAATAATTGATATTTTTTTAAATGTCAAATTATTTTCTCCCTCCACAAAGAGCGTTTCTTGGTGTATTCTAAAAGCATATGCATTCATTATTTATCTCATCTTTGCTTTTTTGGAAACCTCTCGGCTACACGCTGACGTTCTTTGCTTTGATGATAGAAGGCGATGCTACGCTGTTTGCCGTCGCTTTTCTTACGAGCGAAGGATTTTTTGATATCGGCGACATGCTGATTATCGCGGTTTCGGCCGTTGTTATCGGCGATATCTTGTGGTATCTCGCGGGCAGAAACGCCGTTTCAAAATTTCCGAAGATCAAAGCGTGGGCGGATCGGTTCGCCAAGCCGGTTGACCAACATCTTTTGGATCGGCCTTTTCAGACCCTTCTTTTGACGAAATTCACGTACGGGGCTCACCATGCGGTACTGCTTCGCGCGGGGATGTTCCGAATGAATTTCCGGCAGTTTCTAAAAAATGATTTGATCGCCATCGCGATTTGGTTTCCTATCATCGGTTCTCTCGGATATTTTTCCAGCATCTCTCTCGTGTTCATACGAAGGTCATTGCGGTTTGCGGAAGTATCGCTCTTGATCGGGCTCGTTCTCTTCTTTGGAATTCGGTATCTCCTTCGTAAAAGAGTTCAAAAAGATCTCCGTTAAATTATTTATTGCTTTTTTTTCCCGTTGGTTTTATGATAGCTCTTAATACTTAATCTCATCTTTATGGGTCATCAAAATACGGCAAATTCGGAACCGAAAAAATTTCTTTTTATCAGCGTAGAGGCGCTTGCCGTTGATCTTGCTTGGCAGCTGGCCAAAGAAGGAAATGAAGTGAAAATGTATATCCGCGACAATGCTTCAAAAGACATTGCGGACGGATTTGTGGAGAAAGTGGACGAATGGGCCACTTTTGTTGATTGGGCTGATGTTATCGTGATAGACAGCTGCGGACGAGGGGCGCTGGCTGATGACTTGAGGCGAAAAGGAAAGCTGGTCGTGGGAGGAAGCGTCTATTCCGATAAACTGGAAATGGATCGCGAGTTCGGACAAGAAGAAATGAAAAAGGCCGGCATGACGGTATTGCCTCACTGGGAATTTGACGATTTTGACGAGGGAATAAAATTTATAGAAACGCATCCCATGCGCTATGTGTTCAAGCCATCGGGTGAAGAAACTCTGGACTGGTATCTTAAGAGTCTGCTTTTTCTCGGACAGGAAGAAGACGGCAAAGATATTCTTGCCGTTTTGAAACACAACAAAGACAGCTGGTCGCAGAAGATAAAACAATTTCAATTGCAGAAATTCGCCACCGGCATTGAAGTGGCAGTCAGCGCTTTTTTTAACGGCAATGATTTCGTCTATCCGATCAACGTCAACTTTGAACACAAGAAATTATTTTCCGGAGACATTGGGCCGTATACCGGCGAGATGGGAACCCTCATGTACTGGGATGATACGAATAATCTTTTTAAATCCACTTTGTTTCGGATGAGGGAGAAGCTTCGCGAAAGCAAATATGTCGGCTGCATAGACATCAACTGCATCGTCAATGGAAAAGGAATTTATCCTCTCGAATTTACGACGCGTTTCGGCTATCCGACCATCAGCATTATGATAGAAGGAATCCAAAGCCCGTGGGGAGAATTTTTGTATGCGCTGGCGAAAGGAGAAAAATATAAACTGAAAACGCATAAAGGGTTTCAACTCGGAATCGTGGTGGCCGTTCCTCCTTTTCCGTACTACGACAAAGAACAGTTCAAGATGTACAAAGACACTTCCATTATTTTCAAAAAACCGAATTTTAACGGCATTCATTTGGGCGACGTGAAGCTCGTGGATAACGACTGGAAATTGACCGGCGACGCGGGCTACGCGCTCATCGTGACCGGCTCTGATAATACCGTTGAAGGGGCGAGAAAAGAAGCATACCATCGCATTGATAATATCATTCTGCAGAATATGTTTTATCGTACTGATATTGGCATGAAATGGGGCAGAGAAGGCGATGAACTTCAATCATGGGGTTTGCTTTAGTGCTCATGCGAGTCGTCTTTTTCGCGATCTTTGCGTTATTTTCCTGCGGGGGTCGCGGAGCAGTAGGCTTCTACAGCCCCGCGACCTCCTCGGAAAATAACGCAAATCTCATTGAAAAATCCAGCCTCTCCGGATTTATCATGACCAGAGTATTTCATTTGTGAACCGGAAAAAACTTTGTTACACTAATCACATGACCAATGCAAAGAAAATTTTAATTTCGGGGGTGAAGCCTACCGGAAGGCCGCATATCGGCAACTACTTCGGGGCGATGAAGCAATTTGTGGATTTGCAGGACGAATACGATGCGCGTATTTTTATTGCCGATTATCATGCCATCACCACGGTGCAAAATGCGGAACAGCTTTCTCGTCATACGATTGATATGGCGCTGGATTATCTCGCTATCGGGATTGACCCAGCAAAAACTCTTCTCTTTAAACAATCGGATATCCCGGAAGTCTGCGAACTCGGCTGGATCTTCAACTGCATTACCACGATGCCATTTTTGATGCGAGCTCATGCGTATAAAGATGCGGAAGCAAAAAACAAAGAGATCAATGTCGGGATCTTTGACTACCCGATTTTGATGGCCGCCGATATTCTCGTGCAGAACGCCGATGTCGTTCCCGTCGGACAAGACCAAAAACAGCATGTGGAATATGCTCGCGATATTGCCGAGAAATTCAATCGTACTTTCGGCGATACGTTCAAACTCCCGAACGCTCTTATTTACGAAAACGTAAAAACGGTCGTCGGAACCGACGGACAGAAAATGAGCAAGAGCTATGGCAATACCATTCCGCTCTTTGCGACTGACGATGAAATCCAAAAAGCGGTTATGGGCATACCGACGAACTCCCAAGGGATAGCGGAACCGAAAGATCCCGATACGGATAATATCTTTGCTTTCCACAAATTGTTCGCCGACGAAAAAGAAATCTCCGAAATAGAAAAACGCTACCGAGAGGGAGGTTTGGGATACAAAGAATCAAAAGATATTCTGATTGCCAACATGAAAAGATTTATCGCTCCGCTCCGTGAGAAAAGGGAAGCATTCGCGAAAGATGAAGAAATGATCCGGAACATTCTCAAAGAAAATGGCAAGAAAGCGCGTGAATTGGCGCATCAAAAAATGGAGGAAGTGAGGAAAGCGGTGGGGATAGCGTAAGAGGATGAAGGAAAAAGAATAAAGCAAAAAGCAATAAGAAAAAAGGGAACGGCCGTCGTCGTCCCTTTTTCCTTATTGCTTTATTCTTATTTCTTTTGTCTTACTCGTTGCAATTTCCTTATTAGTGTGGTATACTACTTTCGGTACAGATTGGTACTTTACTTTTGAGGAGACTCTCATGTTATACACATTATCGTTGGTGGTTATCGCTGTTGCCGTTGTTATTTTGTTCTGGTGGATTTCTTCTGTCCAAGAAAAAAATAACGGCCCCTTCTAATCACCAAATGCGCTCGTCTTCGCGACGGGCGCATTTTTGCATTTATTTTAAAATGTGCTACAATCTTTTTTATAAGCGTTGACGTCACTAACAAGACCGAGCTTGAAGAAAAAGAGAGGCCATGCAGGGCGTGGCAAGTATGGTGGCACCGCGATTCAATTTTTATTTTGATCGTCCATACAAGTGAATTTACGGAAGTAAGTTCGTTTGTATGGGCGATTTTTTTGTTAATAAATAAACCATTATGAAAAACAGAATATATATAAAAGATTTGAGCGAACACAAAGGCGAGGAGGTGAAGATCGCTTGCTTTGTGGATGTTCGCCGCGATCAAGGGAAACTTGTTTTCTTTGATTTTCGCGATGTGAGCGGACGCGTGCAAGGAGTGATTTTGCCGAACAATAAAGAAGCGCACGAAGTTGCGACGCCGATCCGTACCGAGTGGGTATTGGAAGTTATGGGGAAAGTAAATCCTCGTCCGGAAAAAAATGTTCAGGCGGATAAACAGAACGGCGATATTGAATTGGAAATTCTCGGCATAAAAGTTTTGAACAGCGCGGAAACCGTTCCATTTGATGTTGCTTCCGATGGACATGAGATTGGCGAAGAAAATCGTTTGAAATACCGTTACCTTGATTTGCGACGCGACCGAATGCAAAGAAATCTCCGCGCCAGACACGCGGTGATACAATACGCCCGCGATTTTCTTTCTCAGAAAGGTTTTATTGAAGTGGAAACGCCGATTCTTACCAAGTCTACTCCGGAAGGCGCGCGCGATTATGTCGTGCCGTCTCGCGTATCTCAAGGAAAATTCTATGCGCTTCCTCAGTCTCCCCAGCAATACAAACAGCTTCTGATGGTCGGAGGCGTGGAAAAATATTTTCAGGTGGCGCGGTGTATGAGAGACGAAGATACTCGCGGAGACCGACAGCCGGAATTCACTCAGCTGGATATGGAAATGGCCTTTGCCGAGGAGGAAGACATTATCTCTTTGAATGAAGCGCTCTTGATTGAAATCGTGGAGAAAATCTATCCGCATAAAAAAATACAGCAGATTCCGTTTCCGAGAATTACCTATAAAGAGTCTATGGAGAAGTATGGTACCGACCGTCCGGATGTCCGCGCGGATAAAAATGACCCGAACTTGCTCGCTTTCTGCTGGGTGATAGATTTTCCTTTCTTTGAAAAAACGGAGGAGGGTGGATGGACGTTCACTCATAATCCTTTTTCCGCTCCGAAAGCGAACGATATGGAAAAGATTATGGAGAAGAAAGACATCGGAAGCATTCTCGCTACGCAGTACGATATCGCGCTCAACGGTTTTGAAATCGGAGGCGGAAGCATTCGCAATCATCGTCCCGAAGCGCTGGTAAAAGTTCTTGAAATTCTCGGACATCAAGAAGAAAAAATAAAAGAAAATTTCGGACACATGCTCTCGGCGTTTTCTTACGGAGCGCCTCCTCACGGCGGTATCGCTTGGGGAATGGATCGGCTTTTGATGCTTTTGCAAGGAGAGGACAGCATCCGCGAAGTTATCGCTTTCCCGAAGACGGGAGAAGGAAGAGATCTGATGATGAATGCGCCTTCGGAGATAGAAGAGAAACAACTCAAGGAGTTGGGGGTAATGTTTCAGGGTAAAGAAGTAGGACGGACACTTATGATTTAAGATTTAGGATTCAAGATTTAAGAATTCAAAAAAACCCGACAAATAACATTGCCGGGTCTTTTTGAGTCAAACATGTCACTTGTTTATTCATAAATCCTAAATCTTAATTCCTAAATCACGTACGTTCGTTTGTGTGGATAACCGTTATAATCCATTTTTCTTTTTGTGGTAAACTATAAGTGAATACTATCCACTATAAGTAATATATCAAATTCCATGTTGTTAAAAAGAAAAGAGGATTTGGAAATAGCCGCAATTAAAACTCCTTCGTACGGGGATGTTTCGGCAAACCAGATAGAAATACCTCGCGATGTTCCGAGAGTTCCCGAAGCGCCGGTACCTCAAAACATTCCGCAACAAGCTTCCGGAAATATCGCAAGCCGTCTTTTCTCCGCAAAAGAATCACATAAAATTGAAGAAGAGGAAGAATACACACCCACGAGCTGGCTGAATGAAATTTTTATGGAGTCTATCCGTCTGGGGGTTTCAGATATCCATATTACTCCGGAGAGAGAATATATTTCGGTTCGTTTTCGCGTAAACGGAATAGTGAGCGAAGTGGCAAGGTGGGATATCGGGTATCACGATATGGTTATTTCCCGCATTAAAGTCATTTCCGGTTTGAAGGTGGTTGAAAAAAATACCCCGCAGGATGGACACCTTGAGCTGGCGTTGGAGATACCGAAGTCTGATATGCCCGCCGGACAAACTCCGCCGAAATCGGTGAACTTCCGCGTTTCCACGATGCCGACCATAAACGGCGAGGCAGCGGTTCTTCGCGTGTTGAGCCGGGAAGGTTCCGTCATTAGTCTCGGAGAGGTCGGGCTTTCCGAAAAATCTCTTCCCGTCGTAAAGAAAATGCTTCAGAGGGGGCATGGAATCATTCTGATGACCGGACACAGCGGAACGGGAAAAACAACGACTCTTTACGCGGCGCTCAATGAAATCGATGTAAAACAAAAAGCCATCTTAACGCTTGAAGATCCGGTTGAGTATCGGGTTCCGGGCGTTCGCCAATCGCAGGTAAATCCCGTGGTCGGATATACTTTTGGGGCAGGATTGAAAGCGATGCTTCGCCAAGACCCGGATGTTATCATGATTGGTGAAATACGCGACGAAGAAACCGCCGGAATCGCTATGCGACTCGCGCTTGTCGGAAGGCTTGTTCTGACGACGCTCCATACGAGCAGTATTTCCGGAGCGCTCACCCGCATGATAGATATGGAAATCGCGAAGTCTATCATCGCTTCCGCTTTCGCCGGAATCGTCAACGAACGTTTGGTAAGAAAAATTTGTCCTCACTGCAAGGAAGAATCCACTCCTCCCCATGAACTCATGAAGATGTTTGATATTGTTTGGCCAGAAAATGAAAAGCTCTATGCGGGAAAAGGGTGTGATAAATGCGATAATACCGGTTACCAAGACCGCATCGGCATATTTGAAGTGTTGGAGGTCAATGAAGAGTTCAGAAATATCATTTTGAGCGGCATGTCGTTAAGCGTGCTGGAAGATTACACGAGAAGCCACGTCGTTCAAACCCTGCGCGAAGACGGTTTTGATAAAGTGAGAAAAGGAATTACGACCTTGGAAGAGGTCATACGCGCGACGATATAGAACAAACAAGAAAATATAAAATTCAAAATCTCAAGTTCCAAATAAATCACAAAAAACAATTCCAAAATCACAAATATCTCATTCGTGTTTTGAATTTTTTAATTTGCTTTTTTGATGCTTATTTGGAGCTTAGAATTTTTAATTTGTGATTTTTTCTTTGGTGCGTTATGCTCTAAGACATAGAATTTTACAAAACCTCTTATTATGCTTCACGTTAAAACTCCCGTTTTTGAAGGCCCATTGGAGCTTCTTCTCAGTCTGATAGAAAAGAGGAAGCTTTTTATCAATGACATATCGCTTTCTCAGATAGCGGATGATTACATCGTCGCCGTTCAATCTCTCCCCGATATTCCTCTCAAGGATGTCGCGAATTTCGTGTTCGTGGCCTCTACTCTCGTGCTGATCAAATCAAAATCGCTTTTGCCGACACTTGATCTTTCCGGCGAAGAAGAAGGGGATATTGAAAGATTGAAAGAACGGTTGCGCGTATACCAAAGGATGAAAGACCTCTCGGTTTTTGTGAAAGAGAATTTCGGGAAGAAAATTCTCTATGCGAGGGAAACACCGAAAAACAGAATCGTAACTTTTTCTCCGAGCGAAGACACGACGCTCCAGAATATCTTTGCTTCCGTCGCCGGAATTTTAAGCCGATTGCCCCAGATGGATGTTTCTCCGAAAGCGGTTATCAAAAAGATGGTGACTTTGGAAGACGCGATCGGAAGACTGGTAAGAAGGATAGATTCTCATCTTCGCATGAGCTTTAAAAAGTATTCGGGTATCGGAAAAGAAGAAAAAAATATGGTGATCGTCAGTTTTTTGGCAGTGCTTGAATTGATCAAACGAGGGGCTATCGTTGCGGAACAAAGAGAAAATTTCGCGGATTTTGAAATTGAAACGAGAGATATAAAAGTGCCGAGGTATTAGAAGAAAAAAGTTAAAAGAAAAAAGAAAAAAGTAACGTTTACGTACTTTTTTCTTTTAACTTTTTTCTTTTCCTGTTATTATATGAATTATGACCATTGACGCGCAAATAGAAGCGATTCTTTTTTTTAAGGCGGAGCCGATAAAGACCATGAAATTGGCCGAACTTTTAGGGGTGAACGAGGAAATTATCCGAGAGGGGATTTCCTCTCTTTCCGGAAAACTGGAAGGACGTGGGGTGGCGCTTCTTGTGAAAGACGATGAGGTTTCTCTCGCGACGGTTGCCGATGCCGGGGATATCATAGAAAAAATGGTGAAGGATGAACTTCATCGCGATCTGGGAAAAGGGGCGATAGAAACGCTCACAATCATCCTCTACAAAGGGCCGATTCAGAAGTCGGAAATAGATTTCATTCGCGGAGTTAATTCCAATTTTATTCTCCGCAATCTTTTGGTTCGCGGTTTGGTGGAAAAAATCCCGCATCCGACTGACCAAAGAAGTTTCTTGTATCGCCCGACCTTTGATCTGCTTGCGTATCTCGGAATCAACAAAATAGAAGACCTGCCGGAGTTTGAAGAGTTTAGAGAGAAAATAGAAGAAAGCATGGAGCAGTTTGATTCCAAGGAAAATGCCGTTGTTGATGAAGTGAAGCAGGAAGATTTTCCCATACCATCGGAACAAGATCAAGATGAAGAAACGGCGAAGTTTCTTGGCGATTCTGACGAGGAAAAAACAAAGTAAATAGTCCCGCGCGAGCGGTCAATCAAATTGAAATTAATCAGTAAAAAACAAAGCGTTGCCGTTGTTACTCTCGTAAATTGTTTTGCGATTTTTTTTGCCGGCGCTTTTCTTTTTGCGGTTATCGTTTACGGAGAGAAACCGACACAAGCGACAGAACAAAAAAAGTTTTCTCAAAAACCGGATCCTTTTCAGTCGTTGTTTTTGGAAGCGAAATCGGTTTATGTTTTTGATGTTTCCACGGGAGAAGCCATTTTTGCTAAAAATGAAAACGAAAAACTTCCGCTTGCTTCCGTAACGAAAGTTATGACCGCTCTTGTGGCGTCATCTTTTCCCCAAACCATGGCTGTTCGCGTGACTGACAATGATCTTTCCTCCGGAGTCGGAGGTCTTCGCGGGGGAGAAGAATGGAGTTTGAAAAATCTTCTTAATTATATGCTCGTAGTTTCTTCAAACAGCGGGGCTTCCGCTATTGCCGGCGCTGCGGGGGCGGTTATGACCAGCCAAGAAGGAAACGCCGAAGCAAGAAACGAACAAGCTTTTGTCGCGGAAATGAATGCTACCGCAAAAAAACTCGGCATGCTGCAAACGGTGTATTATAATCCGAACGGACTTGATGTCACCGATAAACTTTCCGGTGGATATGGGTCGGCGAAAGATATGGCGACCTTGTTTTCTCATGTTATAAAAACAAAACCGGAACTTTTGGAAGCGACTTCTTATGATTCCTTGGTGTACACTTCGCTTGACGGAGCGCGTCATCCGGCAAGAAATACGAATACGATTATCCGCGCGATTCCCGGAATGATGGCATCAAAAACGGGATATACCGACCTCGCGAATGGAAATCTCGTCGTTGTCTTTAACGCCGGTCTTATGAAGCCGGTAGTAGTCGTCGTCCTCGGTTCCGGACAAGAGGGAAGGTTTACTGATGTTGAGAAACTCGTAACCGCCAGTCTGGTAAGAATCGGACAAGGAGAATAAATTTATACACTCTTTATATTTCTCCCTTTTTGGCTTATAATGCAAGTATGATATTGGATGTGGTGAAAGTATTTGTGCCTACGGCGATAGCGTTTTTTGTCGGCATCGTTATGACGCCTTTTTTGACGCATTATTTGTATAAGTACAAAATGTGGAAGAAGAGATCCGGAAAAGTTGCCATGGACGGAAGCGCGACTCCCATTTTCAATGCGCTTCATAAGGACAAAGAAGTTGGTACTCCGAAAATGGGAGGTATCATTATCTGGGGAAGCGTTTTGCTTACCATTCTTATCATCTGGTTTTTTTCTGAATTTTTTCCGAATAGCGTTACCGGAAAATTAAATTTCCTTCATCGCAATACGACATGGCTTCCTTTGTTTACGCTCATTGCCGGTTCGCTTATCGGTTTGATTGATGACTTTTATGAAGTTATGGGAACGGGCGACCATATCGCCGGAGGTCTTTCCCTTAAAAAAAGATTGCTGGTCGTTTTTCTTATTTCTTTGGTCGGCGCGTGGTGGTTCTATACGAAGCTGGAAGTTTCCTCCATTTCCATTCCTTTTGACGGAATCGTGAATATCGGTCTTTGGTTCGTTCCTCTTTTTTCTCTCGTGATGTTGGCCGTGTATTCAAGCGGGGTCATAGACGGGATTGACGGTCTTGCCGGCGGGGTATTTGCCACTATTTTTTCCGCTTACGGAATCATCGCTTTCTATCAGCAGCAGATAGATATTTCGGCTTTTTGTTTTGTCTTGGTCGGAGGAATACTCGCTTTTCTCTGGTTCAACATTCCTCCCGCCCGATTTTATATGGCGGAAACCGGAACGATGGGGCTTACGGTTACGCTGGCCGTTATTGCTTTTCTTACCGACGCGCATGTTGACGGAAAAGGGCTTTCCGTTTTGCCGATTGTGGCTTTTCCCCTCGTTATTACGGTGCTTTCCGATGTGATACAAGTTACTTCCAAAAAACTTCGCCACGGCAAAAAAGTTTTTCTTATCGCTCCGCTTCATCACCATTTTGAAGCTATCGGATGGCCGGCGTACAAAGTAACCATGCGCTACTGGGTTATTTCCATTATTTTTTCTCTGCTTGGGGTTATCATCGCTCTTTCCGGACATCTCGTCTAAACGCAAAACAAAAAAAGAATGCATTCAAAAAAAGTTGATCACGTTTTTCTTTGGATTACGCTTGCGCTTGTTTTCGGCGGATTTTTTTTGTTTTTGTCCGCTTCTTTGGGGCTGCTTGCGAGAGACGGGGGAGCTTCCTTTGAGAATGTTTTTGTGAGTCAGATCGTGCTGGGACTTTTTCTCGGTTCTATCGCCTTGTTTTTAATTTCCCGCATTCCCTATAAAAACATTCGGAAATTTTCCTTCTTCTTTTTTCTTTTGGGAATCATTCTTACGATTTGCGTTTTTGTTCCCGGAATCGGTTTTGGTCACGGGGGGGCGAAAAGATGGCTCAACTTGGGGTTTACCACTTTCCAACCGTCGGAAGTTCTCAAACTCGGTTTTGTTTTGTACTTTGCTTCATGGCTTGGCGCCGCAAAAGAAAGGGTAAATACCTTGAAACATGGAACCATCCCTTTTTTGGTACTGCTTTCCATTCCCGCAATACTTCTTATCCTTGAACCGGACGTTGGCACTTTCGGAGTGATTGTTGCGGCGGGTGCCGGAATGTTTATCGTCGCTGGAGGAAATCTGAAGCATTTGTTCCTAATGGGGATTGCCGGGGTTCTCGTTTTTGCCGTTGTTGTGCATTACAAGCCCTACCTTCGCGATCGGATTGATACGTTTTTGAATCCGGATAGCGACCCGCAGGGTACCGGCTATCAATTAAATCAATCTTTGATTGCTGTCGGTTCCGGACAGATATTCGGAAGAGGGTTTGGACAAAGCATACAAAAATTCAACTCGCTTCCCGAGCCGACGAACGACTCTATTTTTGCGGTCGCTTCCGAAGAATTCGGATTCTTGGGAAGTTCTACGCTTATTCTTTTATTCCTCTTCTTTGCGATGCGCGGACTGCATATCGCCGGGCGCGCTCCCGACCGGTGGGGAAGAATTGCCGTGACGGGAATCGTGCTGCTTATCATGACGCAATCTTTTATTAATATCGCGTCTATGGTGGGGCTTTTTCCGCTCACCGGAGTCCCTTTGATTTTTATCAGCCATGGAGGAACGGCGCTCTTTTTTGCGCTCGCCGAAGTGGGAATAATTTTAAGCATTTCGCGATACAAAATGGCGCCGTCTTTGCCTCAATAAAAATATGATACCTTCAAAAAACAAAAAAGTCGGATTGGTACTGGGTTCGGGGTCTGCCCGCGGATTTGTTCATATCGGCATTATAAAAGTTTTGGAGAGGAATAATATCCCGATAGATTTTATTGCTGGATCAAGCATCGGCGCTTTGGTCGGGGGGATTTATGCCGCAACAAAAGACATTGGCTACATAGAACAGCTTGCTCTGGATACCGATTGGCGGCAGTTATTCAAACTCCTTGATCCGGCATTCGGGAGCGGACTCATTGCGGGGAATAAAGTAAAAGATTTTATTCATGATTCTTTGAAAGACGGAAAAACATTTTCAAATCTGAAAATTCCTTTTTCTGTCGTCGCTACCGATATCATAAAAGGAGAACCGGTGGTGTTTCGCGAGGGAAATCTTGCGGAGGCCATTCGCGCAAGCGTTTCCATCCCGTTTCTTTTTCATACGGTTCCTCATGGGGATCAAATCCTTTGCGATGGCGCGCTTTCCATGCCGGTTCCCGTCCCCGTTGCAAAACAAATGGGCGCGGAGTATACCATTGCCGTTGACCTTGATTCCGGTTATTTCAAACAAGAGCATCCAAAACCGAAAGACAATCTGATGGATATGGGAAACAATGTAGTCATGCTGCTTTCTTCCCATCTTGCTAAAGAGAACATGAAAGAGGCTGATCTGATACTGACTCCTCCGCTCGGCGATGTCGCGTGGAGATCGTTCGGATCCAGAGAAACTACGGCTGACCTTATCGCCCGTGGAGAAAAAATCATGGAAGAAGCGCTCCCCCGATATTTTGAAACGAATAAACCGAAAACATTCGCAAGAAGATTGAAAGAGTTTTTGAATCAATCTCTTTAAATGGGGAAAAGAATAAGCCCGCGAAATTTTCGCGGGCTTTTATTCACTGGGACTCTTCATGTTGTTTATTGGACGGTTCTTTTCGGTTTAATGTGGCCAAAACGAATTTCATCCGTCGCTCTCTTGAGCATTTTGAGAGAAGGACTTTCTACTATCAGGTGATATCCGTTTTCCGTTTTTTCCAACAAACCTCTGGTGGTACCCCTGTCTTCTTCGTACCATCCGGGGCTGAGTTCTTTTTCTTTTTCAAAGGTTTCTTCAAAGACCAAAGACTCAACAATCGGTTCCAAATCGGGCCAGAGCCCGCCTGAAATGGGGAATCCGCTTAAGGCTACGTAAGGGTAAGGCGTTTCTTCTCCCCTACAGAGGTAGCCGTTGGCAACGGGCACTTTTCCCGGTTCGGCAAAAGTGACGAAGTCCTTTTTGACGTATGCTCTTATTGTTTCATTGGCAATGGCGAACATACAAACCTCCTTTTGGTTTTTCACCAAAAAGCGTGACTGAATGTAAAGGAACGAAGTTCCTTGATACGGTTTTTAATCTGGTTTTATTATATCAGTACTAAAAGATAATGTCAAGTTTTTTCCGGTATCTTCTTTTCATCAATTACAAGACGGAGTCTCTGGCCACGTCCGACAACGAGCGTTAAACAAAACAGTCCGTTCATTATATTTTTGTTGGCAATCTCCATATATTGCAGACAAAACCAAGTTATCCACAACTCTTCATATTTTTTGCAAGCCCCCCCCTTTTTTTTATGATATACTTTAAACATAAAGTATGG
>CALREZ010000011.1 GCA_943356445.1 Candidatus Nomurabacteria bacterium | reverse complement strand
TACCCTTTTTCAGTCCGGAGAGCAACGAGGCAATAGCATTCGGCTGATCTCCCGCCGGTTCAAATTTTGAAGATAAGGTAAAGGTACTTTTACTCATGATTGACACGATTGTACCACAATGTTACTGTTGGAGCAAATGGTTTTTTGATTTTTTGGAGAATAAAAATGTTCACTTGTATCAGTATTATTCTGATCGTTCTTACTGTTTTCGCCCATGAATTTTGGGGCCACGCAACCGCCATTCGAGAAGCGGGCGCTCATATTTCAAAAGTAGCGCTCGGACTTCCCTACGGGCCTTACCTCGTTTTTCCCTTGCGGGGAAAATGGACAGGAACAAATTTTGTCGTTCATTACCTCTGTCCGTTCGGGGCATTCACCGAATACGATGAGCAGGAAGTTCGTTCACTCCCTTATTGGCAGCAATCGCGCATTCACGCGAGCGGGCCATTCATTAGCATTATGTTCGGATACGTTCTTATCGTTCTTGCCGGATTCGTCGCGATAGCCGAACGTCCGGAAATAACCATCGGATACTTTCCTCATCTCCCGCTTTTAATGAGTTCGCTTTGCGCGGTTGCTTTTCTCGGGATAATGCTTCGGTTCGGCGGAAAAATGCTTTTTACGTATGTTATCCCCTGTATTCCAATAGTGCTTTTCCTTTTTGTTATTCACAGCCTTTTCTTTTCCGGAGGAGGAGTAACAAGCCCCGTCGCCATTATCGGAACAGCCGGAAAAGTTTCCGAGCTTTCCGGAGCCGTCTTTTTTGCCGGCAACATCTCCGGTGTTTGCTTTGGTTTCCCGATGCTGCTCCCGCTCCGCATTTTTGGAATAGCCCTGGATGGCGAACAAATGCTCCGACCCCTGACAGAAAAATACATTCCTCAACTTATTGGAGTCTTTGAATCCTTTGGAACGATGTTTTTCGGGCTTCTTGTTTTGTACATTCTGCAAAGAGAATTGGCGCCGATAGTCCTTCCGTTTTTGGAACGATTCTTCTCCTAAAAACCTCTTTGAAACCCGGTCTTTTGGCCGGGTTTTTCTTATCCAAAAAGTCTTTACAACAAAAACGAGATATGGTATACCAAGGGCAGTTCCCTATTATGGCGTCATTTTCAGAGAAGAAAACGGCGAAACAATACGGAAAAATAATGGATTTTTGCACATTGATAAGGGATTTTTTCACCATATGATGTAAGGAGGTTTACATGTCCAAACGTACACCGTTTGATAAATACTTAGCTCAGCTGGAACATGCGGCTACTGTTTTAAATTTGGATCCCCGTATCCTTGAGCGCCTGAAAATTCCGGCATTGCTCATACGAGGAAAAGTTAAGGTAGAAATGGACGACGGCACATTCAAGGAATTCAACGTATTCCGCTGTCAGCATAATCATGCCAGAGGCCCAACCCAAGGCGGTACCCGCTTTGACCCGGCTGTTTGCGAATCAGAGGTAAAATTCTTGGCCGCAATGATGACCATGAAAAATACCATTGACCAGATTTTGAACGGCGGCGGCAAGGGCGGTATCTGCGTGGACAAAATTCCGCTTTCACTCGGTGAAGGCGAACGTCTCTGCCGCGGTTACACGAGAACTATCCATCCATGGATCGGTCCTCGCCGCGATGGCCCTGCGCCCGACGTAAACACCGGCGGACAAGAAATGGCATGGTTCCTGGATGAGCAAGAAAGACTCGCGGGCGAACACTGCTTCGGCGCTTTCACCGGCAAACCCCTTGTTTTAGGCGGTTCGCTCGGACGCGGTGATGCAACGGCCCTCGGCGCGGTATATGCGACCGAAGCGATGATTAAACAGCTTGGTTTGAAAGGCGGTTTAAGCATTTCCATCCAAGGGTTCGGCAATGCGGGCGATTTCTATGCCAAATTAATGACCGAACGCGGCCATAAAGTTATCTCCGTTTCCGACAGAAGCGGCGTGATCTATAAAGCCGACGGCTTTGATTATGCAGACCTTCACAAGTTCTGCTATAACGAAAAAGGCAAAAAGGTCAGAAAGGTTTCCGACTATCCTTACAAAGACGACGTAACCTCTGAAAAAGCGGAATTGTTATCGCTTGAAGCTGATATTTTTGCGCCCGCAGCGTTTGAAGATAAGATTGATGCGGCTATGGCTCGCGCAATCAGATCAAAATTCATCGTTGAACTTGCCAATGGCCCTTGCACGGAAGAAGCGGATGCTATCCTTGCTGAACGCGGCGTGGAAATCATCCCTGACATCTATGCGTCAGGCGGCGGAGTTCGCGTATCAGCGGCTGAAAAAATCCAAGGTTTGGAAAACCAAAAATGGACAGCGGAACGCGTTGCAGAATGGTTAAGAACCCGCATGTTCCAAGCATTTGATGACTTGGTTAAAGTGCGGAAAGAATACCATTTGAAATCATTCCGCGAAGCGGCAATGGTTTTCGCGGTTCGTGAAGTTGCGGAAGCAATGACATGGCGCGGCGGTTTTGACTATCCGTACGGCGAAGTGGTAGACGTAGAACCTGTCGTGGTCTATAAAGACCTGGCAAAAAGAGAACGTCTGCAATATGTTTCCGAACTTAACGGCAAGGTCAAAAAATTCGTTTATGACTTTGACGCAAAAAAAACAATAGAGGTTTCTGAATAAGGCTTTTGTCTGTTTGAAGAAACTCTGAAAACAAACGCCCCGGGATCATCCCGGGGCGTATTTTATTATCCGTTTTTCTTTTGCTTGAGAAATTCCATCGCGCCCCAAAGACCTCCGATGCTTTGGAGCTCCGCTTTTTTGATCGGCGGAATAACGGGAAAAATCTTCAGAATATCTTTCAGGTAGGTTTCAGTCAAAGGAAGAGAAATGCCGATTTCTTTCATCATGGAACCGCCGACGACGACAATATCGGGCGACCACATGACGATAACATTATTCAGCACATAGGCGAGCTTGCGCGCTTTATCATTCCAGAAAGCAGGATCTATCACCTCATACGGTTTTCTGCCAATGGTTTCTTCCAGAGATCTTCCTGACAGAATATCGGAAGCATATTTCTGCCCTTCCGCAAAAGAAAGCACCTGCCAACCCGGTTCAAATCCGTAAGCATTGGCATCTATGGCATTTTTCACGATACGCGCGCCTCCGACACCGGTGGAAACCGTGATGTAGGCGACAATCTCGGAATCTTTCCCTGCGCCGTGAGTTGCCTCCCCCAAGCCTACGAGAGCGGAATCATTTTCCAAAAACACCGACGCTTTCATCGCGCGGGAAAGATCATCTTGAAAAGGCTTTCCATCCCATGCGGGGAAATTCATTCCGCCGATAATGGAATGCGCCCTTTTTTGTACCGGACATCCGATACCGCCAGCGACCGTTTCAATGGCATTTTCTCCAGAAATTTCTTTCGCGGTATTTGAAATAAGACCGATCATTTCCTCATATCCTTTCGGGGTATCAAAAATGCGCGGTTCAAGAAAAGATTCCAGTTCAACGGAACCGGCGACACGCGTTTTTGTTTTTCCGATATCAAATAGTATGTGCATACCTTTAGAATAAAGAATAAAGAAAAAAGCAACAAGGGAAAACTCGTTTGCTTTTTTCTTAACCCATTTTGTTTATTGCTTTTTTAGTAATTCTCTCGCTATCTTCTTGTAGCTTTCCACCTCCGGCTGGTCAAAAGGATTTATATTCCATAATTTCCCGAGAAGAACCGTCTCTATCATTTTGAGCAGGCAATACTGCCCCAAAGAACGTTCGTTCATCCCTGGCAGTATCGTCTCAACAAAAGGAAGGCTGTTTTCTTTGTAAGCCTCCATGGTTCCGCCGAGGTTTGAAGACATAAGCTTCTGAAAATCCTTTCCGGAAATGACGGAAACCAACGGATCAAAAATGGAATGAACGGGAACCGTCACGCGGCCGATTTCCGTACCATCAGTGTGAATAAAATTAGTAAACTTATCTTTCGGACCGCCGAGATAAAGCTGTACCATAGAATGAAGGTCGGTTGTTCCAACGGAAACCACCGGTGTCATTCCTGAATAAACAGTCTTTCCCTCCTTGTCATTTTTCTTTCCAAGACTTTCCGCAAAAAGCTGTCTTCCCCATTTGCCGACCGATTCCAATTCAGAGTTAAAAAAGAAGCTGTTATAGATGCTTAATCCTTTTTGGTGAACCAAAAAATCAACGGAAGAGGAAAGCAATGCAGGATTTTCATTCAAATCGGCGGAAAGAAAAGAATCTCTGACCGAGCCGGCTCCCGAAAGAAATTCCGCGACATTGATTCCGGCAAGAGAGAGAGGAAAAATCCCCACTGGAGAAAACACGGAGTATCTCCCGCCAATCTTTTTTGGAACGGGAAGAACCTGTATTCCTTTTTCCAAAGCTATTTTCCAGAGCGAAGACTCTTCGTCAGTCGTTACAACCGTTCGGGCAATCGCGTCTTGTTCTCCGAATTTCAGAGAAAGCGTTTCAAATAAAACCATCGCATTGGCAATCGTTTCCACCGTCGTACCGGACTTGGTAATGATGTTTAATACAATTTCTTTCGGTTCGTGAACGTTTTCTTCAATAATCTTTTTCAGAAGTTCCATCTCGCGTGGATTGTTCGTGTCGGAAAAAAGCAACTTCGGATGTTTTGAGAGGAATCCGTCAAATTTCGGATAAAGAGCATCGTAAATCGCTGCCGCGCCGAGATTTGAACCGCCGATACCGGCGACGATGATATACTTCAATGACAGGTTAGCGAAAATCCCCGCCACTTCTTCCGACTTTTGAAAAAGCTCTTTATCATCGGGAAGCGATAAAAACGATTCGGGAACATCATAGATTGTTTTACCCGCAACCTCTTTGAGCGTTCCAAGGTAATCGGAAAGAGAAGAAGCGACGGATTCAATTTCGGAATCCTGCAAGAGAACCGTATCTTTATATTTTATGATTATGTTATTTTGAGACATGATATTTTTTGTAATTTTCAATTACCCTCTCCCTCTCGCCATCATAGCTTCCGAAATTCGGGAAAGAGCAATGATATACGCCGCATTTCTTGCCGTTGTTTTTTTCTCGGTGCGAATTTTCCATACTTCTTCAAAGGCGGTTCGCATGATCGTTTCCAGTTTTTGGAGCGCTTCTTTTTCTTCCCAGTAGTATCCATAGGCATTCTGTACCTGTTCAAAATAGGACACGACAACGCCGCCCGCATTGGTCAGAATATCGGGAAGAACGGTAACATTATTTTTTTCAAAAACAGCATCCGCTTCGGGGGTTACCGGCCCGTTGGCAAGTTCCGCCACCAGTTTTGTTTTGAGAGTCTGCGCGTCTTTTTCCGTAACGGAATTTTCAAGTGCCGCAGGGATAAAAATATCAACTTCCTCTGCCAGCTGCTCCGCGGAAGCAATATCTTTCGCTTTCGGATATCCCAGGAGCGTCCCTTTTTCGTCTTTATATTTGGCAACATCGGCGATATCAAGCCCTTCTTTGTTTTCTATCACCCCTTTGGAATCGGAAACGGAAATAATCTTGTACCCGGCTTTCTGCATGATGAAGGCGATATTTCTCCCCGCATTTCCGAAGCCCTGAATGGCAACCGTCGCGCCTTTTTCAATCCCCATTTTTTTTGCCGCGGAGTCAATTACATAAAAACCTCCCTGCGCGGTGGAATAGGAACGGGCTTTTGATCCGCCGAGAGAAAGGGGTTTTCCGGTAATAACTCCCGCTTCATGATGTCTCCTGATAGTCTCGTATTCGTCCAGCATCCAGCTCATAATCCTTCCGTCGGTATTTACGTCGGGCGCCGGAATGTCAACGCGGTCGCCGATAATATCAGAAACGGAGCGAACGTAACCGCGAGAAAGTCTTTCCAACTCACCGGAGGAAAGCTCTTTCGGATTTACGATGATGCCGCCCTTGCCGCCGCCAAGTGGTATATCAACCACGGCGCACTTGAACGCCATCCAAGCGGAGAGCGCTTTTACTTCGCCGATATTGACATTCTGGTGGAACCGAATGCCTCCTTTAAACGGGCCGCGCGCGTCGTTGTACTGCGAGCGGTATCCGGTAAAAACTTTTACTTCCCCGCTATCCATCATTACGGGGATAGACACCTCCAAAAATCGCTTCACCGACAAGAGCTGACGATAAATGTTTTCCGGAACTTCCAAAAATTTTCTCGTCCCCTCTATCTGCCGCAAAAACTTATCAAACTCGTTTTGCATACTGGTAAGAATAAAATAATAAAGAGTCTTTTCATTATAGCAAAAATAAGAAAAGTATGAAAACAACGGGTTTTCATACTTTTTACAACCTTCTGAAAAGAAGAAAAGACACTAAACACCCTCCTTTTCGGTATCAGCCTTTATATTTCGGTCAACAATAAGATTGCAGGCTTTGCAGATCCCGAGTTCTTCCTGTTTTTCCAGATAAGCGATTACGGCAAGCACGTACTCGGAATGGCTCCACGTGAGCGGGGCGGCGGAAATTTGCTCCTTCGTATAAGGATTGAGCTGTTCGGAAAGCACTCCGGTAGGAAGAGCCACTCCGACCACCCAGTCAAACCACTGCTTCACGCGTTCAAAATCTTTTTCGTTCTGCGCCGTGGCGATGTAGTACTGGACCAGCCAAAGCGTCGTAACAAACCATGGATTCCCCGGAACGTCGTGCCCGAGGCGATAGTAATTGTCTCCTTCGTACCGGGCTATCCCTCCGGAATATCTGGCGCAAAAAAGCCGTTCTTCCGTAATGCCGAAAGCTTTCCTGAGACGGGGGTCGTCGGGAGGCAGAACACCGAAGCGGAACATTCCGTAAACGCTGGAAATATCCAAAGTATTATCATTGATATTTTTTCCCGAAACGCGATTGAAAAGTTTTCTGAAAGTCCCTGTTTCCTCATCGTAAAGGTACTTCATTATTCCGGTCTTTATCTCTTCGGCAATATCGCGATATTTTTTCTCGTGTTCCTTTTTTCCCAAGAGTCCGGAA
Source organism: Candidatus Nomurabacteria bacterium (assembly GCA_943356445.1). Taxonomy (GTDB): domain Bacteria; phylum Patescibacteriota; class Minisyncoccia; order Phycocordibacterales; family CAIJYI01; genus CAIJYI01. Next base: position 24,749 of record CALREZ010000011.1, on the reverse strand, counting down.
AAATTGGCCGCAGCGATAAGGGCCCCGTAAACGGAGGCGCAGGTAAAGGTGGAAACGCCGAGTTTTTCTTCCCAAAGATCATAACTGCGTTTTGGAAGACCCGTCTCCTTATCGCGATAGAGCGACATGAAATTCGCCGCCTTTTCAATGAAAGAATTGTAAACGTCTTCCACAAATTCAAGATCTTTCGTCAGTTTGTAGTGTTCCCAGAGAGCGTAAAGAACCAGAGCGGTTTCATCTTCTTGTATCGGGAGCTGCGCCTCTCCTTCTTTGGTTACCCACGGATGCCAAGAACTCCCCAGAGATCCGTCAGCCCGGTATTTATGCATGAAAAATCCATCGTTTGTAATCGCATCATTGCAGAAAGAGAAAAATTTCCTGGCAATATAAGAATCTCCCGATCGATCAAGCGCCATGATGGTAAACGCTCCATCTCTCGGCCACATATAGCTATACGTGTCGCGGCCGTACTGAAGCATATCAGAATCTCCCGACGCGATAACCGCCCCGCTGGAATCAACATGAGAACGAATAATAAAAAGAGATCTCTTGAACAGATTTATCATATCCTGAGTAAGTCCGTAAAAACTGAAACCCTCGCGATTTACCCACGCCGTCCAATAGTTCGTCGTGGAGCGGATAAGATGCCCGGGAGACTTTTCAAGAATGTAGTTATTCAAATCGGAAACCTCGGGGATATTCTTTCCTGCGGCAACCCAATAATAAACGTTCTGTTCTTCCTGAGAATCCAGTTCCAAATGAAAAGAGAGAACGGAGTCGGTCAATCCGTGTTCTATCGGATTTTTGGAAAGCGCGCCATCCTCCGCATCGCGATAGCTTCCGTCTCGTCCCTCCATTCGGTAAATTCCGGTCGTATAGTCGTCTATTCCTCCTTTTTCCGTAAAGCCATTGGCGAGAAAAACCCTTCTTCCTTCGTAATGAATGATGGAATGACTGAACGGATCATAGTATCCCGTATCTTGGCGTACGGATTGGTAGATATTCCACTCCTGGCAGAAAAAAATCTTTATCGTGGTTTTTCTCGGAAGTTCGTTCCTTACCATAACTTCGCGAAGAAAGATATTTTTCTCGTTATAGACAACATCGGTAAAAACAAGAGTAACGCCGAGCGTTTTGTTTTTTGCGACGATATGGCTTACGTGGGTTTCTCTCACGCAGCGAAGATCAATGTTCCAATTCGGGTCGGAAAGCCAGCTCATTCCCCCATCCACAAAAACCCCGATGCGGTGCAAAGCATCTTTTCCGATGTGATTTTCCATTCCGACATGGGGATAGTACAGGTCGGTCACCTGACCATACCGATCAAAACAAACAAGCATGTTTCCATTCCCAAGAGTAAGAGATTTTGGCATGTTTCAAATTTTAAAATTTAGAAGATATATCTATAGTATACACCGTTATGCAAAAAACATTTGAAAAAAGTGTGCATAACGAGAGACAAAAAATTTAATGGCACAACTTGCCGTAAAGTTTCAAACATTTTGAAGAAGCAACAGACCAGGAATTTTTCTTTGCTTCTTGATATCCATTCTTGCAAAGATTCTCTGAAAGAGAAGGATGGTCAAGCGTTGAAATAATTTTATCAGCCATGTCGTCAATGTCCCAAAAATCAGCTTTCAAAGCGTGATTGAGAACTTCCGAAACTCCGGATTGGTTGGAAATAAGAACGGGAGTTCCGTTGGCCAGCGATTCAAGAGGAGTGATACCGAAAGGTTCCGAGATAGAGGGCATAATATACAGATCCGCTTCCTGATACAGCGCATTCAAGTCATCGCCGCGCAAAAAACCGGCAAAAAAAACTTTGTCGCTTATTCCCTCGCTCGCGGCTTGACGGATCATTTGATATTCCATATCGCCGGAACCGGAGACCACGAACATCGTTTCCGGACGATATTCAAGCACTCGCTTGGCGGCGCGAATAAAATAATCGGGTCCTTTTTGCAGTGTGATTCTTCCCACAAAGATAACGATTTTATTGCCCGCGTCTTTCAGTTCCTTCAAACGCGAGGGGAGTTTTTTTATATCTTCAAAATCAATTCCGTTATGAACAACGGTAACTTTCTCGGGAGAAACGCCGTATTTGGAAACGAGAATATCTTTCGTCCATTGGGAAACGGCAACGATGGCATCCGCAGCCGCAAGACCAGCGCATTCTATCTCGTAGACTTGCTGGTTTACGCCATTTCCTCCGGTTCTATCAAATTCAGTCGCGTGAACATGCACTACGAGAGGTTTTCCCGTTGCTTTTTTTGCTTCTATTCCCGCCAAATAAGCAAGCCAATCGTGCGCGTGAATGATATCGCAATTTTCAGACAAAGCGATGGCGCCGGCTTTCCGCGCGTATCGTTTCACTTCTTCCATAAGAGATACTCCATAGACGCTATCGTGATGCATTTGGTATTCTTCGCCGTACGATTCTCCGGTAATGTAGGGATATAAAAGCGAATCAATCTCTTTTATTTTTATGTTTCCGATATTCGCAAAAACCATTTTGGCAAAATCGGAAATGATGGGAACTTTTTTCGGCAAGACAAAAACCACCTCGGCGTCGCGAGAGAGGGCTCTTGTTAAACCGAAACAAGCCGTGCCTAAACCGCCGCTGTTGTGCGGCGGAAACTCCCACCCGAACATGAGTACTTTTAATGCCATATTTACTTTTCTCCCCGCATTTTACAAAACGACAACACTACGCGCTTTCAGAAGATTCGCCTCCCTCGCGAAGAATGAACAAACGATAGATATGAAGGAGAGAAAGGAAGGCGCTCAAGATAATCGGGCCGAACAAAAATCCCATCGGGCCGAAATAACCGATACCGCCGATGACGGAAAAGAAAACAAACAGCGGATGAACTTGAATTCCTTTCGTGTACAAATACGGCGCAAGAAAATTATCTACCGTTCCGACGAAAAGCGCCGACCAAAGAAGCAACCCCAAAGCGGCCCCGGTATTGCCGGTCAAAAACAAAAAGGCAATGGATGGAATCGTCACCAGGGCCGTACCCATTCCGGGAACAAGAGCGCAAAGAGCGGCGACCAAACCCCAAAGAGAAGCGTTCGGTACTTGGAAAATATACAGACCGGTTCCCACCAAAACTCCTTGGATAACGGCAATGGCAAGCGCGCCGCGAAGAACGGAACGTATCGTCTTTTTCATGTCGTTCAAAATCTCGTGATCATAGCGATCATCAAGAGGAGAAAGTTTTATCAACCCGGAAGCGAAGTCTTCTCCGTTTTTCAAAAAATAGTAGAGAGTAACGATAGTCAAAAGAATTTCAAAAAGAACAAAAGCGGTTCCGGAAACGATCTGACCCAAATTGGACAAAAGAAATCCGGCAAAGTTGGCAAGATACGGGCGGACGTTAAAAACAAAACCGGGGACAAAGTGCCGTATCGGGGCTTCAATGGCGTAATTGATTGTTTCCAAAAAAGTCCCGCCGTTTGACTGAATGCTTGAGTAGAGATTGCTGGCTTCTGCCGAGACCTGCATCCCCAAAAAATATAGAGGAGTAGCGATAAAAATCAAAGTGACCAAAAGAACGAATATGGCGGAAATGGTTTTGTAGCCGCGAAAAAAGGAAAGCGTTTTTTTATAAAAAGGCTGAAGAAGAACGGAAAATATCGCCGAGAGAAAAATCACCAGAAAGAACGGACGGAATATAAAAAAGGAAAATAGAGAAACGACGCCGAAGAGGAGAAAGAAAAATGTTATTTGGAGCGTTTTGCTGTCTATCATAAATTTTAGGTTATTGGTTCTTATGACTCCTATAATACCATACCTGAAAAATTTTTACGAAAAGCCGGTGCATAAAAAATTCCCCCGCCATAAGACGGGGGAAAGTTAGCACATCAGAGGTAGGAAAGTTTTCCTTTCGCTTCCGCAATAGATGAAAAATGATGGTATTCCATCATCGTTCGGAGACCGGCATCAAGATGACCGAAACAGCCCGCCCCCTCAAGCTCAAGAGACGTTCCAACTTGAACCGCGTCAGCTCCGGCAAGAAGAAATTCAAACGCGTCAATGCCGTTCATAATTCCGCCGACTCCGAAAATGGAAACCTGCCCCATCAAACGTTCGTAAAAAGCTTGGACGTTGGCAAGAGCAATCGGTTTTATCGTTTCCCCAGACAATCCTCCAAGACCTTTTTTTGGTTTTATAACCGTGCTTCTCTTCCACGGATCAATAACCAAAGTATTTCCGATGGAGTTAATGCAAGAAATAAACGATATGTTGTATTCAAGAATAAGTTCCGACATTATATCCCAGTGAACAGGATCAAAGTATGGGGGGAGTTTCAAACCCACAGGTTTTCCTCCTCGGTCGCACGCAAGAGAAAGAAGATCTCTCATTTGACCAAAGTCATATCCAATCTGAGATTTCCCTTTGATGTTCGGACAGCTGGCATTTATCTCTATCAGGGCCGCATCGCTTTTTTGAAACGCATGGGCCAAAGCGTCGTATTCGTCCAAAGTAAAACCGGCAATGCTCGCGATAACAGGTTTTCCATATTTTTTGAGTTTTTTGGAAAACCCGATATATTTTTCATACCCGAGATTCGGCAACCCCATGGATTGCAACAGTCTATTTTTCCCGACATGAGCCAAACGAGGCTCGGGATTTCCTTTTCTCGGCAGTATCGTGCAAGTTTTCATAACGATAGCAGAAGATTTGGAACGTCCCAACTCCGCCAATTCTTCATAGGAAGTGCACTTCGGCCCGGAGGCGTTGCACACGTACGAAGCAAGCGGTACGCCTGCGATATTTGTTGCGGTGCTTATGGACATCTTTGTTCCTCCGGCAATTTAATCGCTTTCCACCAAGCGGCGGGATCGGCATCGCGCAATTCTTCCGCGATCTGTTTCGCGCTTTCCGTTTCCATTCCGACAAAACCGGAAAGAAAGAATTGCTCGGCATCAGAATACCCTTGGCTTAATAATTCTTTAGCCGTAAGCATTAATTCCAACCGATCGGCATCTTTCGCAATCTTGCTCGCGTAGGTTTGCCCCTCTTGAAATTCTTTTTTCACGATAAGGACATTCTCTCCGACTTTTCCCAATCCGGCAACTTGTTCATCATCGGCAAGTTTTTCATCGGTATAATGGTATCGTTTTGAGATCTTATTCATATCTCCGGTACGAATTTCCGCAATGTCGTGAAAAAGCGCGACCGTAGCGCAATGGCAAGGGTTCTTATGACCTTCCATGCTGGCAAGGACAAACGCTATCTGCGCCGTACGAACCGTATGTTCCGCATCATTTTGAGGATCTTTTATCCCGAGCTGGTGCCACCCGCTCCTCGGAGTAAATCGCAATTGCCCGAGTTCAAACAAAAAATTCACTACTTTTTTCAGCATATCTCTACCTCTTTTTTATTTTCAAAACAACAAACCTAATGCTAGGGTACAGTAAAAAACAAAATTGTCAAACGGATGTAAATTTACGCACATGCGTATAAATTTACATCCGTTATTTTGAAAAAATTATTGAGAGAAAACTTCCATACAAAGAAAAAGGGGGAATTCTTTTCTGGTTCTATCTTCTTCCACTTTTCTCGGGCCTTTCCCGCTTTCTTTGTGCGAGATCCATTCCTCAAGACGGGAAACGGCGAAGCCGTTATTGGCGAGCACCTTGAAATACACTTGAAGAGGACGATGGAAAGAAACGGTTACATCAGTCTTCCCTTTTCCCGGATGCATGTCTATTTCATGTTTTGATTCGGTCATATAGGAATCAATGCGACGATATTGTTTTTTTGAGATTTCATCAAATCCCCAAGCAGAGGCTCCGGGAATTCTAAAAGACGGGTGATTCAAAACCAAAAACATTTTTCCGCTCGGAGACAAAGCTCTTTTTACTTCACGAAAAACCTCCGAGATGTTTTGTATATTTTGTATGGCAAGCGTAATAACAACCGCATCAACGGAATGGTCGGGAATAAACAGCAACTTGTCGGCGGACGAAACAAAAAATTTCGCTCCGCGGACGCGTTCTTTCGCTATGTTAATAAGGTTTGAAGAAATATCAACACCGACCACTTCCGCGCCTTCGCGGACAAAAGCCTCGGAAAAAAATCCCTGCCCGCAAGCAAGATCCAAAATTTTCATTCCTTTTTTCGGAGCAACCAACCGCAGCAAATTCGGCAAAATCACTTTTGACTGGTAGGTATCCGAACCAGTCAAAAGTTCATCGTACCAGTCGCTTACATTGTTCCAAGAAGTATCTGTTTTCATATATTCTTTTTTAAATACGCCAGCCAAAAATTTCTTTTATAGCTTTGGTTTTTAAATCTGGTGTAACTGGTCTTTTTTTCAAGCCGGAGAATTTGAAAATCTTTGGAATATAATTCTCTGAAATTTTTTTCAGTAAACACCCGTTCCACAAGTCCCATATCTTGATTAATATACGTGTCAGCTTCGGGGCCGGGATTTTTCTTGATCAGATTCTTCGCGTTTTGGTCTCCGTCTTTGCAGAGCGTTTTGACGAAAAAATATCCGCCGGGTTTCAGTACGCGAGCTGTTTCGGAAAGATACGCTTCCCTTTCCTTTTCGTTCAAAGAATTGGAAGAGGTAACATCAAGAATAAGATCAATGGAATTATCCGCCAAGGGATACGCCGCTCCTATATTTTGATGCTGATAGCTTACAGAAAGACCTCTCCCTCTTGTCCGAGCCAGATCAAGCGCCGTCGTTGAAACCTCAAATCCGGTAACGTTATTTCCCAAACCTGCGATATAGTTGGAATTCCGTCCCGTCCCGCACCCCAGATCCAAAACTGAAAGATTTTCCAGTATTACATTTTGTTCCTTTTTCAGCCACTTCAAAAACCTCAAAGTATCCTTTTGAGGTTCCTCGCTTTTGGTCACCAACAAAGGATTCCGATATTCACGTTCCCAAGTCATATCCTGCATGATAAGCAATACTACAACACATTATGTATTTTGTAAACAACCCCGCCAAAAGCGGGGTTGTTTTTTGTCGTCCTTTTTTCTTTTTTCTTTTTCCTTTTTTCTCCGTCTAATATCCTTGCAACTTATCCGAGCTCGGATGCTGTCTGATCTTCTCATGCGCTTTCGCTTCAATCTGTCGGATACGTTCGCGGGTAACGCCGAATTCTTTTCCTACTTCTTCAAGCGTATGAGTAATGCCGTCTATCAGACCGTGGCGCATTTCCAGAATTTTTCTTTCTTTCGGAGAGAGGTCTCCGAGAATGGCAATGACTTGGTCGGAGAGAATTCTTCGAGAAACTTCCTGATCGGGAGAAAGGATCTTGTCGTCGGCGATAAATTCTCCAAGGGTTGATTTGTCGTCTTCGTCTCCGATCGGTTTTTCCAGAGAAACGGTATCCTGAACAATGTTTTCAATGTTGTGAATTTTCTCCACCTCCACGCCCATCTCCATCGCTATCTCCGAAGCGAGGGGGTCGCGTCCGAGATCTTGGGAAAGCCTGCGAGAAATTTGTTTGTATTTCGCAATCGTTTCCACCATATGCACGGGAATGCGAATCGTGCGAGATTGATCGGCCAACGCGCGAGTAATGGCCTGTCTGATCCACCATGTCGCATAGGTTGAGAATTTATAGCCCTTCGCCCATTCAAATTTTTCAACCGCTTTGAACAAACCGATATTCCCTTCTTGTATGAGATCAAGAAGCGTGAGATCGGGACTTCGTCCGACATATTTTTTCGCGATGGAAACAACAAGACGAAGATTGGCTTTTGCGAGAAGATTTTTCGCTTCATTGTCTCCGGCTTCAATTCTTTTTGCCAGTTCTCTTTCTTCATGAGCGGAGAGAAGCGGGTATTGTCCGATTTCTCTCAGATACATCTGAATGGAATCTTTTGAAGCGCCGTTTCCGACCGAGTATTTTTTCAAAACTTCGTCGGTGTCTTCCAAAAGTCCGCCTCCTTCCAGGACATCAATTCCTACCTGAGCCAATTTGTCGTACAGTTCATCCAAGAAAAGAATATCGTCTTCAACATGCGGGAACTCGCGGATAATTTCATCGTACGTAACAAAACCTCGCTCGCGTCCTTTCAGGATAAGCGCTTCCGCTTTTTGCGCATGGAGAGCCGCTTCCTCAGCCTTGCTTCTTTTTGGTTCCGGCGGCATTTCGGGGGTTAATTCTTCTTCCTTCTCAGTATTCTTACCAAAAGCTTTCTTGGAAACTTTTGTTTTCTCTTCTTTTTTAACCGGTTTTTTGGAAACTTTCTTTGCCGGAACAACCGCCTTTTTCAGGACCGCCTTGTTCTTTTTTACTGCGGTTTTTTTAATCACAGGCTTTTTCACGGTCTTTTTTGCAACCGCCGTTTTTTTGGCCTTTTGAGGCTGTTTTGATGTTTTTGGCATATTTTTTGTTAGAAGTATAGATAAGAGATATTCTGCACTAAAATGGGTTTTTTTACAATGTTTTGATAAAAAGAGCAACGGAACAATAGAACGACAGAACAGCGATTTATTTTAATGCATTCAACTTTTCTGACAGGATCTTGCAAGAATGAAGCAATTCCGCCGCTTTTGCCGAGTCATGCAAAAGCTCCGCGCGACGAAGCTCGTTCATCGCTTCCGTCAAAGAGTCCTTTACCACCTCTCTTTCAAAATTAAGAAACAGTTCCTCTATCTCATTTTTGAGGGAAGCCGTCCCGCTGTAAAACGCTTCGGCTTCAAAGATAAGCGCATTCTTTTCGGATTCTTCTATTTCCCTTGCCAGCCCGGTAATCGCTTGATAGCGCTTTTGAAGTTCTTCCGCAGAAAAAGCCGGTTCCCCGGAGGACTCTTGCCAAAGAATAACTCCGCGTATCTTTTTTTCTATCGCTTCCCTTCTTGACGCCGGCGTACGCTTTTGGACAGGCGCGGCTTCTTCTTTTTCATAAGGGAGCGCTTCTTCGTTTTGTTTTGCCATAACCTTTCGGAGTTCCTCGTAAACGGCATCGCGCGACACATCCAGCACGGCGGCAATAACATCAACGAAATGAGCCTGGTCTATTTTGCTTTCAATGTTTGCGACGATAGGCAAAACATTTTTTTCAACCGACAGACGGAACGATCTTTTGTCCGTTGATTTTTTCTGCAAAACGGAAAGGAAAAATTCAACGATATGCCGCGCGGAGGAAATAGCTTCTTTCCATTTTTCCGGCGATTCAAGAATAAGATCGGCGGGGTCTTTTTCTCCGGACAATTCTATCGCGTGAACATCAAATCCCATTTGAAGGGCGGGAATGGCGCTTTTTTTCGCGGCATTGAGTCCCGCATCATCGCTGTCAAAAGAAAACAAAAGCTTGTCGGCAAAACGTTTCAGCATTTCCAGCTGAAAACCGGTAAGAGCCGTTCCCGAAACGGCTACGGAATTTTTCGTTCCCGATTGGTGAGCCATAATCAAATCCATCTGTCCTTCCACCAAGATTGCCGCCCCGGCTTCGCGTATCGCCGTTTTGGCAAGAGACAATCCGAAAAGAATTTTTGATTTATCATAGAGCGGAGTTTGCGGGCTATTCACATACTTCGCGGGGTCGTCAGACTGAAATACTCGTCCGGTAAAGCCGACCACGCGGCCGGAACTGTCGCAGAGCGGAAACATAATGCGCGAACGGAACCGATCATACATTCCTTTTTCTCCGCGAATAGACATTCCCGTTTTTTCCATTTCAATCGGCGTATAGCCTCGCGACAGTAAATAAGTTTCCAGAGCATGCCAGTCATTCGGGGCGAAACCGATCTGAAATTCATCCATCGTTGCCGGCAAAAGTCCTCTCTTGCGAAGATACTGTATCGCCTCGGTATTCTTGCGAAGTTCTCTGCGATAAAAAAGCGTCGCATCGGAAAGCAGCAGAAAAAGCCGATCGCGCTCATTCCGTTCTTTCGGATTTTCCCGAGTAAGAACTACTCCCGCCCTATCCGCCAACACTCGAAGAGCGCCGGGAAAATCCGTTCCCTCTATTTCTTCCACGAAACTGAACATGTCTCCGCCTTTGTTACAGCCAAAACAATGGTATGAACCGCGGTCAGGCGATACCATAAAGCTCGGCGTTTTCTCATTATGAAAAGGACACCGCGCGCGAAAATTCCCTCCGGCGCGATCCAGTTTTATATACGAGCCGACAACGCTCACGATATCCAATTTTTCTTTGATTTGTTCTACGGGGGATGACATAGGCGAGCTTGATAGTTTTTTAGCCGGTTAGCTAATGAGCTTTACAAACGAATAATGAACAATTGACTTTTTTTTTGGAAGGAGTATTATATAATCATAACTATGAAAGAGACCCTTATGAAGTTTCGACTTCATTGGGGGCTTTTTCTTTTAAGTAAACTTTCTGGAACTTGTGATACAAGTCATTCAAATACGTGAGACGTACTCCACTTTTACGTAAAAGAAAAGAACATTTTTTATTGTGAGGAGCCAGAACAACTACTTCTTTTTTGTTTTCCAATAAGAATTTAACCAAACAAGCAAAATCGCCATCTCCGGTAATCAACACAAATTTATCCGCTTTTTCCGTATAAAAATCTGAAACAGAACGAAGCACTAGCTCGGCATCGCAATTTCCTTTGATATCGGTACCAACGGAAACGGTTTCTTTAAAAATAATAAAAAAACCGGATTCTTGCAAATAATTATAAAGCTTTACATTTGAAGGAATAAGTCCTATAAAAATATAGACTTTATCAAAGCCGTATTTTTGACGAAGCCATCCGTGAAATTTTTTATAGTCAATTTCAAAATTGAGTTCTTTTGCCGCACGATGCAAGTTTGCCCCGTCTATATAAATATTTGTTTTTGTTTTTTCCATTTTTGATATATAATAGCGTTACCATAAAAAAGCTCCCATACGGGTTCCGTCCCGTAGCGGGGCTTTTTTTTCTTTTGCCCCGGGGTCGCACAGTATATCGCCATTATATCACGCCCGCAATGGACTTGCATAATTTCAATCTTCATGACAATATACAAAGTGATATTTGTTCGTTTTGGAGGGAAAAACAATGATTATTTCGCTCATTATACTATATTTGATTTTGGGATATGCTTTAGCCGCCTTTGTTAATGGATGGACGGGAGAGCTAAAATCGACATCTTCAAGATTTTTCTTTGCCTGCACATGGTTACCTCAGTTATTATGGGGAATCTTCAAACCGATTATTTATTTCATTCTTGGTAAATGATTACCAAAACAACGCCCCGTTCGGAGCGCTGTTTTTTATTGGTCTAAAAGCTAAAACCTAACAGCTAAAAGCTTTTATTCGGCAGTTTCTTCTTCAACGTCGGTTCCTTCCACTACTTCATCGTCTTCCAATCTCGCTCGGAATCCGGTTCCTACCGGGATCAAGCGGCCGATCAAGATGTTTTCTTTGAGTCCGGAGAGGTCGTCAACAGAACCCTTGATGGCGGCATCAATCAAGATTCTTGAAGTATTCTGGAAGGATGCGGCAGAGAGGAAGCTTCTGGTCGTGAGCGATATTTCTGAAATTCCCAAAACGACCGTATCCCCTTTCGCTTCCGTTCCTCCAATGTCTTTAATCCTTTCGTTTTCTTCGTAGAGCTGGATGTTTTCAACGATCTGTCCGATGTTGAATTTCGTATCTCCGGCATCGCGGATGACGCGTCGGGAGAACATCTGTCTGATGACGATTTCAAGATGTTTGCGGTCAATGGAAGCGCCCTGCAATTCGTACACCTTGCTGATTTCGGTAATGATATAATTCTCGGCTTTTTCTTTTCCTCCGTATTTAAAGATTTCCGTAATGTCTCCGGCTCCGTCGGTAAGGACATCGCCTTTCAGTACTTCATCTCCAACCTTGACGAGAGAAACGCGGCGAGGATCGGTCGTATATTCGGATTCCGCCGTTTTATCTTTTGCGCGAACCGTCGTTCCGAGAACTTTTATCGTGAGTTCTTTTTCGCCCTGTCTGATCTCCGTTACCGTACCGTCATACTTGTTGATGATGGCATTGCTTCGGATAGAACGGCGTTCAAAGATTTCCTCAACGCGAGGCAGACCGGCGGTAATGTCTCCTCCTGCCGTAGCGATACCTCCGGCGTGGAAGGTACGCATGGTAAGCTGAGTACCCGGTTCGCCGATAGCTTGCGCCGCAACGACACCGACCGCTTCTCCAAGATCAACCAATTTGTTTCTTCCGAGATCCAATCCGTAACACTGCTGGCAGATACCATAGAGAGCTTTACAGGTGAGGGGGGAACGAACGAATACTTCCTGAACCCCGGCTTCTTCAATGGCTTTCGCGTCGGCTTTCGTGAGAAGATATTTCTTCTTGAACATGACTTTTCCGTCCGGAGCAACCACGTCTTTCGCGAGCGTGCGTCCGCGAAGGTTTTTGGAGATCGGAATTTCAAGACCATGAATATCCATTTTGCGAATCGGGATTCCCGCTTTTTCGCCGCAGTCATTTTCACAGATAACCACTCCGTCGGAAACGTAGACCAAACGGCGAGTAAGGTAACCGGCTTTAGCGGTGTTGAGCGCGGTGTCGGTCAAACCTTTACGAGAACCGTGGGTGGAAATGAAATACTCAAGAGGAGAAAGACCTTCTTTGTTGGACGGTTTAATCGGGAAGTCGATGGTGCGTCCGGCGGTGTTAATGATGAGACCTTTGATACCGGCCATCTGAACGATAGCGGAAAGCGAACCTCGGGCTCCGGAATAGATCATGTCGTAAACGGAACCGTGCTTCTCAATGGCTTGAGGAATGAGTTTTTCAATTTCGGTAATCGCGCCCTGCCATATCTCAATGGTTTTTCGGTAACGTTCATCTTCGGAAAGCAAACCTTCGTTATACTGATCTTTCACTTTATCTGCCATTGCCTGACGTGAAGAGATAACGGCTTTCTTTCCTTCCGGAACTTTCACGTCATCAATACCCCAGGTAATGCCGGCTTTCGTTACCCACTTGAATCCGAAGTTCTTGATTTTATCCAAAACGGCGGGAGTTCCTTCAATACCGTATCTCGCGACGACATCGTCAACGATCTTTGACATCGCTTTTCGGTCTATTTCTTTGTTGATGAAAGCAAAATCTTTCGGGAGAACACCGTTGAACAAAAGGCGTCCGATGGAAGTCTCAAAAGGTTTTCCTTCAAAGATATCGTACTTCGGGCTGTTCGTTCCGAGAACGGTGATTTTCGCGCGAATGGAAACTTTTCCGAAGTCATGCGCCATAATAGCGCTGTTCGGATTCGGGAAGAACTTCCCTTCTCCTTTTTCTCCTTCAATTATTTTTGTCGTCCAGTAAGAACCGAGAACGATGTCCAACATTTTTGCGGAAGCGATAGCTTCGCCATTACCCGGTTTGAGAAGGTTTTTGGCGGAAGACATGAGGTCTCCGGCTTCTTTCTGCGCTTCTTTGGAAAGAGGCAAGTGAACGGCCATCTGGTCTCCGTCAAAGTCCGCGTTAAAGGCGGAACACACGAGCGGGTGAACCTGAATGGCGGAACCTTCAACCAGAATGGGGTGGAAAGCTTGAATGCCGAGACGATGCAAAGTAGGCGCGCGGTTCAAGAGCACGTATTTTCCGCGAATGACCTCTTCAAGGATCGCCCACACTTCCGGAACGTTCTCGTCAATAAGGCGGTTTGCTCCGCGGATGTTGTAAGCAAGTTCCGTCTGCAAGATTTTTGAAACGACGAACGGGCGGAAAAGTTCAAGAGTGAGATATTTCGGCAATCCGCATTGATCCAGTTTGAGATCCGGCCCGACGACGATAACGGAACGACCGGAGTAGTCAACGCGTTTTCCGAGAAGGTTCTGGCGGAAGAGGCCCTGCTTCCCTTTCAAAGAATCGGAAAGAGATTTAAGAGCGCGTCTTTGCGCTTGATTCATCGCGGCGGACGTCTGTTTTCTGGCGGAGTTGTCAATCAAAGAGTCAACGGCTTCCTGAAGAATACGTTTTTCGTTGCGCAAGATAACATCCGGCGCGCCGATTTCTTTGAGTTTCTTTAAGCGGTTGTTTCGGTTGATGACGCGGCGATACAGGTCGTTCACGTCGGAAGTTGCATGACGTCCCCCGTCAAGCGGGATCATCGGACGAAGCGCCGGAGGAGTAACCGCAATGACCGTCAAGAACATCCATTCGGGACGAACGCCGGAAGAAAGGAGAGAACGCACGAGAGCGAGTCTCTTCTGAACTTTCACGCGCTCGGTCGCGCCGACTTTCTCATATTCCAGGTCAAGCTTTTCTTTCAATTTCGCGAGGTCTATTTTTTTGAAAATATCATAAATGGCTTCTGCTCCGATGCCCGCCTCAAAAGCGCTTCCATATTTAACGGAATACTTATGATACATCGCCTCGTCCAAAACGACTCCTTCATTCAAATTATCCAATTCTTTCTTTGCGGAAGTGAAGAGGTCTTTTATTTTATCTTTCGTTTTGTCGTCAGAGTATTGCTTTACTTTTCCTTTGTATTCGGAATCAAGTTCCTTCATCAAGCGGGTCTTTTCGGCCTGATTGACATGAGTGACAATATATCCCGCGAAGTAAATGACTTTTTCCACTTCGGCAACGGGAAGATTGAGCATGAGTCCGATGCGGGAAGGAACGCCTCTCAAGAACCAGATATGAGAAACGGGGGCCGCCAATTCAAGGTGTCCCATTCGGTCGCGTCTGGTAATGGAACGGGTAATCTCCACTCCGCATTTCTCGCAGACAATTCCTTTGTAACGAATTCCTTTGTATTTTCCGCAGTAACATTCGTAGTCCTTTTCGGGTCCGAATATCTTTTCGCAGAAAAGTCCGCTTCGTTCGCTTCGCTGCGTGCGATAGTTTATCGTTTCCGGTTTCGTCACCTCGCCGAAAGACCACGAAAGCATCACTTCGGGAGAAGCGAGCTTGAGGGAAATCTGGTCAAAATCGTTCAAGTTGAAACCTTGATTTTTTGCGAGCGGAGCAATCCCGTACTCTGCGCTTGTTGTTTCGTTCGGTTCCATAATGGTTTGAGAAATATGTTTAAATTCCAAAAAGTTTTAGTAAATTTATGATTGATCCGATCTTCCGAGATCAATATCCATAGCCAATCCCCGAAGCGATGCAAGAAGCACGTTGAACGATGCCGGGATATTGGGGTGTTTTATATTCTCGCCCTTAATAATGGAATCAAATGCCGCGGTTCTTCCGACAATGTCGTCTGACTTAACGGTAAGCATTTCTTGAAGCGTATAAGCTGCGCCGTATCCTTCCAAAGCCCAGACTTCCATTTCTCCGAATCTCTGTCCTCCTCCTTGAGCTTTTCCGCCCAGAGGCTGCTGAGTAATGAGAGAGTAAGGCCCGATGGAACGCATGTGGATCTTATCTTCCACCATGTGATGGAGCTTCATGATATACATGTATCCAACGGAAACGTCCTGCTCAAATTTTTCTCCCGTTCTTCCGTCGTAGAGTTTTACTTTTCCGCTTTCCGGAACTCCCGCCTTGACCAATTCGGCTTTCACTTCTTCATCGGAAACTCCGAGGAAAGGAGGAGTGATCGCCTGATAGTTTAATTTTGACGCGGCCAACCCGAGATGAAGTTCAAATATCTGTCCGAGATTCATACGAGAAGGAACGCCGAGAGGAGTGAGGATCATGTCTACCGGTTCCCCGTCTTCGGTGTACGGCATTTCTTCAACCGGAAGAATCTTGGAAATGACTCCTTTGTTTCCGTGGCGTCCCGCGAGTTTGTCTCCGACGGTAACCGATCTGATCTGCGCGACTTCAATATAGATGCTTTGGATGATACCGGACTCAAGCGCGTCTCCCTTATCGCGAGAGAATACTTTAACGCCGACGATACGGCCGCGTTTTCCGTGCTCCATGCGGAGAGAAGTGTCTTTCACGTCACGCGCTTTGTCGCCGAAGAGAGATCTGAGAAGGCGTTCTTCCGGAGTAAGCTGCGTTTCGCCTTTCGGTGTAATTTTTCCGACGAGGATGTCTCCGGGGCGGACTTCCGCGCCGATGCGGATAATGCCGTTCTCGTCCAAATCTTTGAGTTTTGCTTCGCCGACATTCGGAATATCCGGAGTCGTCATTTCAGGCCCGAGCTTGGTATCGCGAACATTCACGGAAAACTCCTCAATATGTATCGTGGTGAATTTGTTGTTCTCAACCAATCTTTCGGAAAGAATGATGGCGTCTTCGTAGTTCGCTCCGTTCCAGGACATAAACGCGATGCGGATATTTTGTCCGAGAGCGAGCTGCCCGTCATCCGTAGTGGACATGTCGGCGATAACCTCCCCTTTCTTCACTTTCTGTCCGACGGAAACCGACGGTCTTTGATGGAGAATAACGAAGCTGTTCGTACGGGAGAAATTTACCAGCGTATAGAGCTGTTCTTTGTTTTGTTTGTTTTTGATGCGGATCTTTCGGCTGTCAACATAGGTGACCGTTCCGTCTTCTTCCGCGAGGATCATGCGTCCGCCGTCGCGGGCCGCGGTCTCTTCAATTCCGGTAGCGACAAAAGGCGCTTCCGGCACGAGGCACGGAGTCGCTTGTCTTTGCATGTTGGAACCCATGAGGGCGCGGTTCGCGTCATTGTGCTCCAAGAACGGAATCATGGAAGTGGCAACGGAGAACCCTTGGTTCGGAGCAACGTCAATAAAGTCAACTTCTTTTTTGTTGACCAAAATCGGATGAGAACCGAAACGTACTTCAACATTGTCTTCAACGATCTCTCCTTCGGGGGTGTACTGCGTCGCGCCGTGAGCGATTTTGAATCCTTCTTCTTCCAGAGCGTTCAGGAATAAAATTTCTTTGGTAATTTTTCCTTTCACGACTTTGGCGTACGGAGTTTCAATAACGCCGAATTCGTTGATGCGGGCGTAAACAGCCAAACGAAGGATAAGACCGATGTTCGGGCCTTCCGGCGTATGAATGGGACAGAGACGTCCGTAGTGGGAAGGATGCACGTCACGGACTTCAAAGCCGGCGCGCTCGCGAGTAAGTCCTCCGGGACCCAAGGCGGAAAGCGTTCGGAGATGTTCAATCTCGGCAAGAGCATTCTCTTGGTTCATGAACTGAGATAACTGGTTAGTCGCAAAGAATTCCTTGATACGAGCCTGAAGAGGACGAGGGCTGATGAAAGCAATCGGCGCAGTAACATCCGGTTCCGCCGTAGACATTCTGTCTTGGATATTTCTCTTCATTTGAGACATACCGACGCGAATTTTCTGCTGGAACATTTCACCGACATAACGGACACGGCGAAGACCGAGATGGTCAATGTCGTCATGAGCCGCCCCCGGAGTATTATTCTGGTCTATAATATGTATAACGATGGAAACAACGTCTTCAAAAGAAAGCGTTCTGCGTGACAATTCTTCTTCTCCCATCTCTTTATTGAAACGTTTGTTGAAACGAAGGCGTCCGACCGGAGAGAGATCGTATTTTTCTTTGCTGAAAATTGCATTGACGAATTCTTTGGCATTGTCGGCTGTTGCAAGATCTCCATCGCGAAGACGTTTGTAAATTTCAATATAGGAATCGTCTTTTGAAGCGGCGGCGTCTTTCGCGAGAGACATTTTGATGGCATCAAGGGCAAGCGGATGATCTTTGAAAGCGGAAAGGATGGATTCTTTTGAACCGTCTCCGAATACCTTGAGAAGCAAAGTAACCGGGAATTTTCTTTTTCGGTCAATACGGACATGGATTCCCATGTCGTTGTCGGTTTCAAATTCCACCCATGCTCCGCGAGCCGGAATGATTTTTGCGCCGAATATCTTTTTTCCGCGGAATTCATTCGCGGTGAAGAAGACGCCGTATGAACGGGCAAGCTGAGGAACGATAACACGTTCAACGCCATTGATGATGAACGTGCCATGTTGAGTCATGAGCGGGAAATCCGCCATGAAGAGTTCCTGCTCTTTTTCTTTTCCGAGAGTTTTGTTGACGAGGCGAACCTTCACGCGGAGGGGCGCTTCGTAGGTGAGTTTGTTTTGCTTGGCGAAGAATTCGTCATACTTCGGAGGAAGGAGTTCCAACGAAACGAATTCAAGAGAGAATTTCTTATCGGAATAATCCCGCATCGGAGAAAATTCCTTAAAGATCTCAACGAGACCTTTCTCAAGAAGCAGCTTGTAGGATTCTATCTGCGCTTCTACGAGATCCGGCGATTCAGTGAGGGGCTTTTGATACAGCGAAAAATATTTTTTCTCTCTTTTCATAATATGGCTCAGTGAATAATAAAAGAATTATTTAGACAAAAAAATCCACGGCCTTACGCAAAAAAGGCCCCGCGGAATCATTATTGATCTTTATAATTCAAATACAAGCAATTGGGAAGCTTGATTAGCTAAAAAACGAGCGTTTTTTCAGCAATGAACTCATCCTAAAAACGTAACTACAAGTATACTCCAGCAGAATTTTTTTGTCAAATGCAAAAAAGTCAATAAACGTCCAAAAACGGAGCTTTTTTCTTCCGACTCACCTTTTAAGGCCAAGAATCTTGTTTTTTTGTTTCCGATCAAGCCAAAACACCGTTTTCACAATACATCAACCTGTGGATAAGTCCTAATTTCCGCCCCCTTTCCAACAAAAAACCGACCCTTTCATTTCATAAAGGGTCGGATTGAGGAAATTAACGTTTTTCAAGAGCTTCTACCCGGCGAACGACTTTATTAAATTCGTTGCGATGCACAGTTTCGTCCAAACTCAAAAGAGTACCCATTTGTTTCTTCTCCAGAGAAGAAAGACGGCGGTTGGTTTCCGCTTGTTCACTCGTGAGATTAGCAATGCGTGAGTCAATCCCATCAAGACGTGAGTCTATGCCATCAAGACGAGAGTCTATACCGTCGAGACGAGAGTCTATACCGTCGAGACGAGAATTCATCAAAGAAAATTTTTGTTCAACTTTCTCAAACCCGTCAACGACAAGACGCGCAACCATTTCAATACCGGTTTCTTCTTTGTTTATTTTCGTTTCTTTTTTCATAGAAATCTATGGGTTTCTTCTTATTCTCTATTTCTTCTTCGTCGTTTTTGCCGTCGTCGTGGCTTTGGTGTCTTCCTTTACTCCCAATGATGAAAGCGGGGCATATCCGTTTTCAAGGTTCTTGATAATCTGCGCGACCTCTTTGTTGTCCGGATTCAACTTCTGAATATCTTTAAACTCTTTAAGCGCATCTTCTTTTTGTCCGAATTTGAAATACGAAAGACCGAGAAAATACTTTGCGTTGGAATAATCGGGGGTGAGCTGTATCGCTTTTTCAAGAGCGGCCGCGGCTGATTCGTAATTACCCGTCTGATAGCGCAAGTACCCCAACTGGAAGAGAACCATCGGATCGGAAAAATTGATGGCGGATGCTTTTTCCATAACATCAAGCGCTTTGCCTGCATCGCCGGAGCTTCCCTCTATCTGCGCCATAAGAATCAAGGCATCGGAATAGTCATTTTTCAGAGTAAGCGCTTTTTTTAGGAAAGTTTTTGCTTCATCGTTCTGTTTGTTCAGCAAAGCGAGCTGCGCCATGGTATAAGGAATCTGCGGGTTGTAAGGATTTCTTTTTGCGGCTTGCTCGTACGAAGCCTTGGCTTGCGTATACGCATCACCCGAAACGCCCTTGATATTCAACGGAACCAAAACGGAATACATATTTCCGAGAACGATCCAGTTCATGTAATTTGAGCTATCCATGGAAATGGCTTTGTTCGCTCCGGCAATTGAGTTTTGGAAATTCGTTCCAAACTGAGTGCGAATCTGATCGGCAGAAAGATCTTTGCTGGCGAGAACCTGCTGCGCTTGATAAGAACTCAAAAGGGCAAAAGAGCGATAGTAAGTATCATTTTGAGAAAGCATTAAGGCTTTTCCCAATTCAGTATTCGCTTTTTTAAAATCTCCGGCGTTCCCCGCAATCATCGCGCTGCGATAAGAGAAGAAAGAACGAGTCCTTTGGATCGTGTAATAGCCGAGAGCGGTTCCCAATCCGAGCAACAAAAGCAAAGCGACGACAAAAGCAAAACCAACCCGAGGATTTTTGGAATAATCGTATTCGTTCACTTGAGGCATTCCGGAAGCCGAAATGGTTCCCAAAAAGAGACCGGTAAAGACGAAGGCAAAAGCAAAGGGTACGACTCCGACAGTATTCGTAGAAATTATGCTCCAGCTATATACCGCTCCGGCAAAAGAAGCGAGCGAAGCATACTGAACGAACGGATCCATATGCGAAAATCTCTTTCGCAATGAGCGGAAACCTCCGACAAGAAAGACCAAAAGGAAGACAATCCATCCAAGGAAACCAAGAATTCCAGCGGTAACGGCAGTAGAAGAAAGAGAACTGACCCCTTCGTTGAAATCAACCCCCCACCACGGAGTATAGTTTACTTCTACCGGGCGATATTTCTGCCACGGAATAAAGAAACGGTTCGGCCCGACTCCCAAAAATCCGTCTTTTATGTTTTCGGTAATTACGGAACGGGAGATATTGAGCGTCCCGGACCACGAAGGCCTTACATCTTGCACCGGAGGCAACCCCATAATATCAAACAGCTTGGCATTGATATTCATTCCAAAGAAAACAAAAAGGAGAGAGACGGCCGAAACGATGAAAGACGGAGATAACAGCCATTTTTTTGCCATAGAGGCGCTTCCGATGCGAGTTTCTTTTGCCGCGCTGAAAAAGACAAAAATAGAGAGGGCTAAAGATACCAAACCGAAGATAATCCAAGAATTTCCGAAAAAGACGAGGGAGTGGAAGAAAAGTCCGGCGACGAGAAAAGCATATAACGCTCCTCTCACATTCTTTTTGAAAGGAAATTTCTCTAAGGCAACGAGAGAAAGTATCGCAATGACTCCGGAAAAGATACCGAGGTCATTCCATCCTCCGACAAGATTTGCCGTTTTATCGGCGGTAATGGAAAGGAAAGCCACCTTCGGAAAAATAAAATGAAAGATCTGAAAGAGAAAAACAACGGCAAAAGAACCGGCCATGGCCATAAAAGCAGAGAACATCTGCTTTTTTGCCCTGAAAAAGATAGCGATCAAAAGGGTGAGGACGACCAAGAGAAACAGCTCAAACGAGGTCGTAATCTCTGCGCCCGTTCCAAAGAAGGACGTAGAAAAACTTCCGGAAAGAAGCGAAGAGAGTGAATATGTGATGACAAGAAAAGTCAGAGCGCCAAAAACGGGACTCTTGGGAAGAACCATCGCTTCTTTTTTAATCCACAGGAAAAAAGTTAAAATGACGGCAGTAATAACGGCGAAAGAAAGAAGTATATTCTTGGCATAACTAAAAGCGACGCCGCTGACAGGCAAGAAGAAAAAAGGCATCAAAGCAATGAACCCGACAAGAATCCCGACAATGGATCTTTCCAAGAAAGTTTTCCCCGAGCCGACCTCGCCTTCATGATTCGATTCGCGCACACGCACTTCCTCATAAATTACTTCCCCAATTATTTCTTGCGGTTCTTCGTTCATAATACGTATAAAATTAACTAACAATTATTTTTATTATTCATTTTCTATTTTACCAAAAAACCAATTCCACTGAAAGGGAAAACTTTCCCGAAGGTTCAACCTTCGGGAACACGCTTTTACTGTTCCAAGGCTTTCACTCGTTTTTCCAGCCGAGAAAATTCGTTGCGGTGAACGGTCTCATCGAGACTTTCCAGCATGCCTTTTTGGTGCCTTTCCATCGTATCAAGACGGCGATTGGTTTCTTTTTGTTCAAGATTAATGTTGGTAAGACGAATTTCCACGTCTTCAAAACGGATATTCATCTCTTCTTTAATAGACGATACTTCCTCTTTAACGGAAAAAAGTTCTTTCTTAACGAAAGAGATTTCTTGCTTGACGGAAGAAAATTCTCGCTCCATTTTTTCAAATCCACCGGCAACAAGACGCGCAAGCATTTCAATGTTTGATTCTTTTTTATTTGTTTCTTTTTTCATACAGATAGTATACGTCAAAATTTTTGAATCAAGAAGCTGGGATCGGGTCAGGCACCGGTTCGGAAACAGGGGGCGGCTCGGCCGCCGGCGCAGGTTCCTCTGCGGGCGGAGCGGGAGCGGGTTCAACCGCCGGCTCCGGGTCTGCCGGAGGAGGAACCGGCTTGGGATCTGCCGGCGCGGGGCCGGCGGGAACAGAGTATTCGGCGGCGGCAGTTTGGTGATCCCATGCGTTCATTCTTGCTTTCAAGGCCTCTATTTCCGCCTGCTGCGCATTGAATTTTTCCTCCAACCCCGTCACCCTCGCGAGAAGATCCTGCACGTTGATATACAATTCCTGTACTCCCTGTACTAAAAGTCCGGTAATCTTTTCAAACTTGAGCGTATAGACTTTTCCGTCGGAACCGTAGTCCACCAGTTTCGGATCGACCTTCTCCACTTCTTCCGCGATCATACCGTAGGAACCTTTCAGATCTTCCGGACTGTACGCTCCCTCTTTGTAGTCAAAGGATACGGCGCGGAGTTTGTTCAATTCATCAAGAGCGAAACCTTTGGAGAGGGTTTCCACGTTTTCCAAATAAACGGAAGACAGCGTATTCGTTGCCGTCGCGACATTAAGTTTTTTGAACATGGAGTCATAAGAATCCATGAGCATGGTCGTTGATGCCTGCAGATTTCCTATGGACAAATCATTACTGACGAGATGATGCTGTTGTTCTTTCACCGCATTGACGACCGCGGAAAGAATGGTTATCTGATTGATACTGAGATATCCGTCTGACTCCACCTTTGCTCCTTCGGGGAGCGCCGCCTGAATGTTTTGCGCAATAAACCCGGAATGGAGAAGCCCTCCGTCGGACTGCATCAGACCTTCCTTCCATGTATACGTCTGAGGAACAATCTGCATAACAGCATCAAGTCCGGCAGTGAACGGCCCTTGGATGTTTTTCAGACGACTGTCGGATAAAGTGGTATTACAGAAAAGTTCTCCCGATGCTCCCGTTCCGAGGGCTGACGTCGCGCCGTTGCAGCCGTTAAATTTGGTGAAAGTAACATCTCTGACCATGGTAACTTTGCGAAGACTATTTACGGAAAGGGCATTCCCTGAACCATTTTCAATAGTAAGCAGATTTCCGGCTGTAGAATCTACCGCGCCGGAACTCGCATGCAAAACGCTGGATCCCGTGTTCGGAGTGGCGACAACAAACAACCCATCCTGAGATACGGCGCTCGCGCCAGTATCAACGGCAAGCTTGGCTAACGGACTGGTTGTTCCAACTCCGACGTTGCCAACGGTAAAATAGGTTCCGCTCGCCCCGGTTTGGTTCGCAAAATTACCAAAATTGGTCATTATTTTTCCACTGCCCATCCTCTGAGCCAAAAGGATTCTATCTCGTCCGTCATAATTTCTATCGCTATCCGACCACGTGGTAACCGTCGGAGTAACAATTGCTGATCTTGTCCCAGTTGGGGGGATCGGTACATAAAGGGCATCCCAAGCGCCGAGGGTATATGTCCCAGAAGCAACGCGCTCATACGAACCGGAGAGAGGATTCATAACGACAACCGTAGAAGTAAAGGTGAGATTGCCCGCGCCATCGTCTACGACATTCCCTTCCGGCATGATAATGAGCCCTTGCGTTCTGGCATTAAGACCCCACGTGGAAAGATTCTGGATATAGGCGGAATTGCTCGTACCTCCGACATCCAAAGTTGATCCCGGGGCTGATGTCCCAATACCGACGTTTCCGAGGCCGTTAACATTTAAGAATGATTGAGATACTCCGCTGTATAAACCGCCGACTTGAAACGCCGTTGAAGCAGCGCCCGCCCAGCGGTTCATGACCAAAAGACCGTTGCTTACGGAAGAGTCGGTTGTATTGTAAATCGCTCCCGCCCACGTTCCGCTCGGATAAACCCCGTCTGTGCCAGTGCCCGAGACCACGGATAATTTTGATTGCGGGGTGGTAGTGCCAATACCGACGTTTCCGAGGTAATTTATTCTCATTTTTTCCGTAGACGCTCCGGTTCCGCCGAGAGCAGTACCGGCGGCGGTCAAAAACAAGAGATTTCCCGAACCGTTATTGGTAGCTACACTTTGTCTGTAATCGGTATCTCCATTGGCGTTTAGAGAAAAATTGTTAGCGCTTTGCGCAACTTGCGCATAGTATCCGGTCGTGGGAGTGGAACCGAGTTGGATTGTCCCGGCGACGTTTGAGGAATCCTGTACATGCAATCTTGCCCCGGGGCTTGCCGTTCCGATACCGACGTTGCCACCGAAATAATTCGTCCCTATCGCACTATAGACGGCGTAATTATTCGTCGCCCCCGTTGGCGCTCCAGGAACATACAAACTGATCCCGTTGGCGACAGATGCTCCGGATCCCAGATTGATCGTTGGTGCTGAAACCGTCAAAGTAGCCAGATGATTGACAGCGGAGGATGCAGCCGTTGTGATACTCGGATTGAGACTCATTCCATTCACATCTCCGCTCGCCGAGGTGTCGGTAATAGCCGAATCCAGATAAACCGCCGATGGAGTTGGCCCGGAAACAGCCGAGTTGATATAGAGAACCTTATTCGTAATTCCCGTAGAAGTTCCGCTCAGTTTCAATCCACCCACTACTTCAAGCTGAGTAGTCGGTGCTCCTGTCCCAATCCCGACATTGCCATCCCCTTTTATAGCAAGAACGTTGGCAGTAGTTGAAGAATAAAAAACAAAATTGCTACTTGCCGGGTTAAATTTCATACGGAAATCATAGTCTTTTGCAGAGCTGTTTTTCCAGTCCATGTAGGGGGTGGCCGTATCAGAACTCCCAACAAATTCAAATGCGCTTCCTTGATCTGTTCCCCACACGGTGCCTTGCGTTCCGAGAT
>CALREZ010000010.1:13822-36910 GCA_943356445.1 Candidatus Nomurabacteria bacterium | reverse complement strand
ACGTTCTTGCATTATGGCGTGAGAGGCACCATATACAACAAATATATTTTTTCCTTCTTCCCAAAATTTCCCTATACTGTCCAAGATTGCAAAATTGCGTCCTTGTGAAGACACTCTGGCTATATCATTTATAACCGAAAGATTGCCTATTGGGATTGGTATGTTTCTGATAAAATCTTTATCGCTCAAATCAAATTCCTTGCCAAAGATTTTTCTGTGCACTTCTAACACTGTAGGATCAAAAGCAAAGTTAAAATCTTCCCAGCCAAAAGCTTCTTTATATCGGTTTGCGCTTTTCAAAACGAAATCATTAAAGTCTTTCGGTTCGCTTCTCCTTTGCCAAGAATTTATTCCTCTCATCATAAAAAAATAGAAAACTTCTTCTTTAGAAAATTTCTTAAGAAGCTCGTTTGCATCATCTTGAATTGTCGGCTCAGGGCAAAAGCTTTGTACACTCGCTTGATTTGCCCAAAAAACAATGGCGCCAGACTCGCCATACTTTTTTACCACATCTTCATACGTCGTTAAATCCGGCGTTAAAAGCATTGCGTTTACCCTTGCTTCGTGAATGACGATTACATCTTCCTTCGGTTTATTACCTAAAAAGTTTAGCCACTGTTCGTGTAAGTATTCAAATTGGGGATGTTTCGGATCCATTGCGTGTTTAGCGCCAAAATAATAAAGAGATTGCCCTTTATTATTAAGCGAGTATATATACGGCGCTTGACCTTTTATTGTTTCAGGAAGTGCTTCGTATTCTTCTATCGTTAACAAAAGATTTTTATTCATAGCTTTATATTAAAAGAAAAGCGGGTTTTTGCAAACCCGCTTTATACTAACAACTTATTTACTGTGACGAAACCAAGGATCGCCAGCATCAGTAAAATCTGTATAATCAGCGTAATAGCCATCACCCATATCAGAACTTTCCCAACACGTTACGGCGGGCATAGAGGCAATACGTTCAAATGCACCTTGAAGTGCTTGATTTTTTTCAAACGATCTATCTTTATCTCTTATTAAAGAACTATTCGTCATTTTTCTCTCCTACTTTGTGATTTAATTTACTTTTTATGTACTCAAAAAGCTCAATTCGGCTTTCACAATAAGTGTACAAAGGTACACCATCATTATCCGCACGCCTATGACTACAGCACCCGTTATAACATAACGAAAGAAATTTGCAAGTTTTGCATTTATTTGGCAGTATTCTGACCTCATTTCTCCAACCAAGAAGTGCCTGACTTGTTATCAAATTTTGATAGCTTCCGAGTGTTTGTGCGTCCCCAAAATGTATCAGTCTACCAAATCTTTCACAGGGATATATATCACCGGTATAATCAACAGCAAACCACTGAGAGCACGATCCGCGGAAAGAGCATTCGTTTGGTGATTTTCCTACTGTCCAAGCAAGAATAGCATCAAGTTCCCGAACGCGGATAGTACTATCATTAAGAGTACACCAAAGTTCAAAAACTTCCTTCAAAAAATTGAACCATTCTTTTTCCGTTAAAGCATATTCATCTCCTTTATTTTCTGAAGCTGTGTTGTAAAAAACATTAAAAGAAATACTTTTGAAACCGGAGTTAACCAATCCCAGAAAAATCTCCTCGGCATATTTTACCGTTTTCTTTGTAATCGTACAGATTACGCCGGGATATATACCGTAATCTCGTAGAATGTTTACTCCACGCATCGCGTTTTTGTATGTTCCGCGACCTGACGCATCAATGCGGTCAATGTTGTGTACTCGTTCGTTTCCATCAATACTAACCCCGAGGTTGAAGCTATTTTCGGCAAAAAATTTTGCCCAATTTTCATCAATAAGGGTAGCATTTGTCTGTATGGCATTTCGCCACGATTTTTCGGGATATTGTTTTTCAATTCTCACAATATGTTTGAAAAAATCTTTCCCCGCCAAAAGGGGTTCTCCCCCGTGCCAATGTGTACGAATTTCTTGCTGAGGTATTGTACTGAGAAAAGAAATGAGCTTTTCCAACGTTTCAACCGACATTACGGCTTTATCCGTTCTGTCAAAATCACGGTTGCGACAATACGCGCAACGGATATTACAAAAATCACCAACAATCTTTACTTGGAAACCCATAGAAAAATCCTCCGATAGTTTTTTAATATGACAAAGTGGTTAAGAAATAAGCGTTTCTTAATTCATACTTTCTATTTTGGATAATACATCATTATAATAAAAAAGTCAAATTTCAAGCGGATTATTTGGTTCTTCCAAAGTGTTTTTCTTTTAATTAACTCTGTGATAACTTATTCAATAAGTTTTTTGCGTCCTTGAACATTTCAGTACTGATCCCTCCCCATTTTACATACTCGTCAACCTCATCAAAAGAAACAAACCTTCTTTCATATTCTCTTCCAGTAGCAGGATCCGGCTGTGTAGGGTTTATTTTTGTGATCATTGCCAAATAACGGTATTGATAAAATAATTCACTCTGTTCTTTGTTCGGATTATTCGGATAGCGAACTTCCTGAACACCGAGAGGAATAAGCCTATCAACTTCAACCTGTGCTTCTTCGACGAGTTCTCTCTGAAGTGTTTCTTCTGCTGTTTCTCCTTGTTCCGGAGTACCGCCGGGAATCTGCCAGCGCTTGTCTTTTATAACAAGAATCTTTCCTCCATCGTTTATACAAACGCCATATACTTGAGTTACCGGTACATAATTTTTAACATCAGGAGTCGGAAGCCAAGTGTAAGTAATTTCTTGACTCTCCCAACTTGATTTTTCAGTGAATTTTGTCATAATTTTATCTCCAAATTTCCGATGTAAAAAACTGTTCTTGAAAGTTCACGGCTTTTCGTATCTCTTCGTCGGAAATTTGCGAACCTTCGGGTACGATAACAAGTTTATCATCGTCATCGTTCGTACGGTGGATTATAGCAACACACCTTCCGGTAAATTCCCTCACCGGTTCGTTGACCCCGAGCAAATAAGCGTCCAATTCCTCGCCGTCCGGCGCTTTTGTATTGGGAACAAAACCGTAATTGACTTCATATGCAAAACCATGCTTCGGATGTTTGGAACCCAAAGGCCGGTCAATTTTTATAAATACCGTTTTCCCAAGATACAGTGCCAAATAACTTTTATTTTCCGACATGTTTTTTAAATATCCTACAAACCCCGCATCTTTATCTCTTAAACAATTCCAAGTATTCATGCAACACAAAAATGCGATTTCTTGAAAAACCGGTTACTTCGCGAAGTATTTGCATTTTTTCCAACTCGTTCATCATTTTGTTTGCAGAAGTTACTGAAATGTTTAGCTCCTTTGCAGTACCGGCAACGCTGATCGCAGGATGAGAAAAAAGATGGAGAAGAAGTTTGTGCGCTTTTTCCGTTCTCCGGCCAAATGACATGATCTTTTTTTCATATCTTGCGCGGAGAGTGACAATATCCTCAAATGTTTCGCGACTTTTCCTTGCTGTTTCAATAACGGCTGATAAGAAAAAAATAATCCACTGATCAAGATCGTTCCTTTCTCTGACAAAAGTCAAAGAATCATAGTATTTTCCCTTATTTCGTTCAAAAAAATCAGAAAGATATAATGTCGGTCTTTTAAGAATTCCAAGCTCCATAAGTTGAAGAGCAATAAGCATACGCCCGATTCTTCCATTTCCATCGTTGAACGGGTGAATAGTTTCAAATTGGTAATGAGAGATGGCAATTTTTATAAGATGAGGCATATTCAGACCTTTGTTGTGCCAAAAAAGTTCTAAGTCTTTCAGGGATTCTTGCATGTCTTCGGGATGTGGCGGAATAAAAGATGCGGTCTTAATGTTTGTTCCGCCTATCCAATTTTGCTGAGTGCGAGTTTCCCCCGGCTGTTTATGTTCGCCGCGAACGCAAGAAAGCAATATCTTATGCGCATCTTGAAGTAAACGAATGCATACGGGGAGTTCTTCCAGAGAAGCTATCGCGAGTTCCATTGCCCGCACATAATTTTGAACTTCGGACCAGTCATCTCGTTTCTCGGGAGCTATTTCTTCTTCAGGGAGAATCGCTTCGTCAATTCCTGTTCGCGTACCTTCAATTCTGCTGGATCTCACGGCTTCGTTGCGAGAGTACATCTGTATAAAAAAATTTACATCGGGAACAAGAGTGGAATAAGCATTAAGCTCTCCGACAAGTCTCACTGCTTCTTCAAGCAAAACAGGAATTCGTTTATCTTTCCATTCATAAGAATGATTTACTGGCGCGGGTAAAAAGCTTTGGTACTCATAGTCCTTTCCAAAGTGATGCTTTTTATAATTTCCTGCGACAAATTCGCTTTTTTCGGTGTTTTCCATATTTTATGATAAGTTGCAATAAGAAAACTTATATTATCATATAATGCGAGTACTTGCAATATGGTAATCTATATTATGACTTAATCAATAAAACTATAATATAAATAATTATATTATAGTTTTTTACTCCTCCATTCCGATAAACAAGTAAATCGTTTTGTAACAATAAGAAATTCAACAGGGACTTTCTCTTCGTCTTTTTATATCCCCTCTTCTTTGAGATCTTCAAAAAGTTTGCGGGCTTTTCGGGAGAGTTTTTTGGGGAGTTTAATGTTGAGTTTGATGAGGAAATCGCCTCGGTGGGTTTTGTCCATCGGGACTCCTTTTCCGCGGACTCGGAGAATTTCTCCGTGAGTAACTCCTTCGGGAATCTTTACGGAAATTTTGCCGTCCAAGGTCTCTATCGGATATTCTCCGCCCAAGAGCGCGTCGGATAATTTAATATCAAGATTCATGGAAAGGTTCGTTCCTTCTCTTTTCAGAAATGCATGCGGCAGGCAGTGGATCTTCGCGTACAGATCGCCGGGAATTCCTCCCGGAGCAGCCTCGCCTTTGCCGGTCATGCGGATCACTTCGCCGTTGGAAATTCCCGCGGGAATGGAGATGCGCATTTCTTCCTGTCCGCGAAGCGCTCCAGCTCCATGGCATTTGGAACATTTTTCCGACGGAACTTCGCCTTTGCCGACACAGGAAGAACATTCGCGAACCGTGCTGATATTGCCGAAAATGGTTCTTTTCGCTTCATGAACTTTTCCTTGTCCGTTGCAGATCTCGCATTTCTTCATTTTCGTTCCCGGCTTCCCTCCCGTACCATGACACTCGGAACAGACCAGTGTTTTGGAAATGAGGACTTTTCTCTCCGTACCGAAAACCGATTCTGCGAACGGGATTTCAAGGTCAATGGAAATATCCCTTCCTCTTTTGACTTGTCCGCGTCCGCCGTTTCCGAAGAAATCGCCGAAAATATCGCCGAGGTCAAATTCCATTCCCTCGGTGCCGTTGAATCCCTGAAAGCCCGAGAAATCAAAACCGCCAAAACCGTTCCCTTGAGGGCCGGCGTTTCCGCCCGGAAAAGCCGAACCGTACGTATCATAGGAAGCGCGCTTGCTGTCGTCGGAAAGTATCTGATAGGCCTCGTTTATCTCTTTGAATTTAGCCTCATTTCCGCCCTGTTTATCGGGGTGATATTGGTGCGCGAGCTTGCGGAACGCTTTTTTGATGTCGTCTTTGGTAGCGTCTTTGCTAATGCCCAAGATTTTGTAGTAGTCGTTTGCCATAGGTGTTAAAAAATTAAGGTAGTCGCATCATACCACAGAACGCCTTTTCAGACAATTTGACAAAAACCGAGCAAATATATACTCTTAAAGAGGTTTTATTCTCAACTTTTTCCGAAGGAGGAACTCAGGTTATGAGAAAAGAAGACAAAAAAATCATTTATATGGTAATCGTCGGCGTACTCGTCACGCCATTCGCCATTTATATCCTTCCTCATCTGGAAGCGCTGGTAGAATCGCTGCTCGCGTTGATTCACTAAAAGAAAGAACGCCCCGGTTTCGTCCGGGGCGTATTTTTTATTCTGATTGACTTTTTTCGGTTTCCGTATAAAAATAGGTGAAGGTTCGCACGCATTTAAAAAAATAAACGCTTCATTTTTGAAAAGGAGGCAACGCTATGTTCAATAAAGATTTTAACCTAAACGAAAACAAAGAAGTACAGTCCATAAAAAAGACGATCGCTTTTCTGGAAGACAAACTTTCCGAAGAGATGGCGAAACGCCGGGCGAAACTGAATTTCGGCATAGAACACGGAAAAATTGTTTTTGAACAAGAGATCCTGCGAAGACATCGGGAACTGAAAGTCAGTTTGTGGAAATATATCACGAGGGCAAATCCTCTGGTCATTTTATCTTCCGTAATAATTTATCCGATGATCATACCGATCATTATTCTGGATATTACCGTGACGATATATCAGCATATTTGTTTTCGTATCTACAAAATTCCGCTCGTAAAACGGCACGATTATATGGTCTTTGAGAGAACGCATCTCGCGTATCTCAATCTCGTCCAAAAGATCAACTGCGCGTACTGTTCTTACGGAAACGGCGTCATTGCGTATGCCCGCGAGATATTCGCCCGCACGGAACAATACTGGTGTCCGATTAAACACGCCAAAAGAACGATCCTCGGCAATCACGAACGATACGAAGATTTCGCGGAGTTCGGAGACGTTGACGCTTTTATGGAAAGATACAAAAAAGGGCGCGTGAAAGGATAAAAGGAAAAGAGAAGTTCGCGATGCTTTGTATCGCGAACTTTTTTGTTTTCGGAAAACGGGATATAATAAAAGAAAGTTTTAA
The DNA here is from genome assembly GCA_943356445.1 of Candidatus Nomurabacteria bacterium. Taxonomy (GTDB): domain Bacteria; phylum Patescibacteriota; class Minisyncoccia; order Phycocordibacterales; family CAIJYI01; genus CAIJYI01. Next base: position 30,236 of record CALREZ010000010.1, on the reverse strand, counting down.
CAGACTAATTATTTCAAATTTTATGAAAGGATATGTTATTGATCTGGAAAAAAATACGCTGGAGAATGAAGACTTCCGCCGAGTGCTGTACACCGCAAAAAATTGCCAGCTCGTGCTTATGAGTTTAAAACCGGGAGAAGAGATTGGGATGGAAATACACGAACTGGATCAATTCCTTCGTTTTGAAAGAGGAAACGGAAAAGCGATTTTGGACGGAGCGGAGCACGATGTGTCCGACGGTTTTGCCGTGGTCGTTCCCGCGGGAACAAATCACAACATCATCAATACTTCTGAAACAGAGATACTCAAACTCTACACGGTCTATGCCCCGCCCGAACACAAAGACGGCGTCATCCGACACACCAAAGAAGAAGCCGAAGCGAGCGAAGAACATTTTGACGGAACGACAACAGAATAAAAAAGAAACGCTCCGATTGCTCGGAGCGTTTTTGCGATGTTTTTCAATCGCCGCTAAATATCGGTTTTTTAATCGTATCTATGGTGTCGCGACCTCCGCAAGGCCTTACGACAGAAAACCACACGACGTCGCCCTCTTCAACGTTTTCTTCGCCGGTGGCAAAAACCACATTGTCGGGGTCAAAGACATATTCAAGATCGTCGTCTTTGACCGTTTTGTTTTCTTCGGTGCGTTCTTCGCTGAGGATCCATAATCCTCCGCTTACAAACGTAATTTTTCCCAATCTAAAGTGCATGAGATTCTCCTCTGTTTCAACAGTGAATACCGACTGAATAATACTCTTCTATTTCAGTTCTGTCAATACGCATTGTTTGACAATATAATAAAGATAATGTATGGTGTATACCAGTACCTTACCGCAAAACCAAGGAGTTTTCTGTGAATGTTTTATCGGGCGTATTGTTCTTTGTCGCTTTTATTCCTTATGTCTGGGCTATCACGCACGGACAAACCGTTCCCTCGCCGGTAACGTGGGCCATCTGGGCGAGCGTTGATACGCTTACGCTTTTCGCTATGATAAAAGAAAAAGCGGTAATTGGACAAATTACCGGAGCGGTTATCGGAGCTTGGGTGGTTACGATATTGGCAATCTTTTACGGAAATCCGACGATGGGTTCCGTGGAGTGGATAAGCATTATCGGCGCTCTTGCCGGCGTAATACTTTGGAAGTTCACCGGCAATGCCCTTCTCGCCGTCATTTGCGCCCAGCTTGCCGTACTTATCGGTGCGGTTCCGACCATTGTCGGCGTCTATACGGGCGTACTCCTAGAAGACCCGATTGCTTGGTCTCTCTGGTCTTTCTCCTGTATCCCCGCTTTTCTCGCCATAAAAAAATGGGATATGGCGAATGTTCTTCAACCGCTTTCTTTCGCCGTTGTTGACCTGTCCATATTCGCTCTTGTCATGATGAGGATCTTTTGATTCCAACTCCCGCAGGCTTATGCTTGCGGGAGTTTTTATTAAGTTGACGAATGGATATAAATGCGTTAGTTTAAGGACAGGTGAAAACACCTTGGCACTTTGAAATCATTCCATAAACTTACTTTTCGCATCACCCATCAAACAAGGAGAGGTTGCACAATGAAACGCCAAAAACCAAAAGTATTCGTTCTGGATACCAATGTTTACATACACGATCCGAACGCGCTTTTTAATTTCACGAATCATGACATTTATGTTCCCATGGCTGTCCTGCGCGAGCTGGACAAACAAAAGAGCAATTTCAAGAGACCGGAAAATGCAAGAAACGCCCGCCAGATCTCCCGTTATTTTGACGAGCTCCTCAAAGGAGCCGATCCGAAAGACGTTGAAAAAGGATTATCGTTATCGTTGATCCAAACGCATTACGGAAAGAATGCCTCCGAAAAAACCGGAAAACTTTTCTTTGAGATAAGTTCGGCCGGTTCTCTCATCTCCACCGACTACACCGATGGAACCATCATCAACTACGCAAGCGAACTGCAAAAAACGCTTACGGAAAAAGTGGAAGTCGTCTTCGTGACGCAAGACATCAACGCAAGGATTACGGCTCTTATCTGCGGCATTCAAACCGAAGAATACAAAAGCGGCAAAGCGTTGGATGACATTGACCTTCTCTATAACGGCATGTACCAATTGCCGGCCGGATTTTGGGATATAATAGAAATTGAGAGAAACGCAAAGTCTGAAGGAATTTCTTACTGGGATATCAAATCTCCGCTTGCGAGGAACTGGTATCCGAATCAATTTCTCTATCTTGTAAAAGAAGACGCAACGGAAGAATATATCGTTGAAAAAATTGACGGAGACAACGCTTCCATCCGCACGGTCATTGATTACCGAAAAATGAAAAACGGCGTCTGGGGTTTGCATCCGCTCAACAAAGAACAAAACTTCGCGTTGAATGCTTTGATGAATCCCTCCATTGATTTTGTTTCTCTCGCGGGAAAAGCGGGTTCCGGAAAAACGCTTCTGGCCCTTGCCGCCGCGCTGACACAAGTAGCGGAAACCAAAACCTACTCTGAAATTCTCATCACCAAAGAAGCCATGCCGATTGGAGAAGACCTCGGTTTCTTTCCGGGAACGGAAGAGCAAAAAATGGCCCCCTGGATGATGGCCTTTACCGACAACATGGATTTTTTATGCAGCGGTATGGGTGATGGAGCAATGAAGCAGTCCGCAACCGACCTCATGAAGCGCTATATCAAAATGCGCGCCATAGGCCCGATGCAAGGAAGAACGTTCCATAAGAAATTCGTCATCATTGATGAATCTCAAAACCTGACTCCGAAACAAATGCTGGATTTGACCACACGCGCCGGTCCGGGCACAAAATTCGTCTGTCTGGGCAACATCAAACAAATCGCGACTCCGTATCTTACCGGAGAAGCATCAGGTTTGACGAGCGTAGTGGAAGCCTTTAAACCATGGGAAAGAAGCGCTCACGTAACGCTGGTTGCCGGAGAAAGAAGTCCGCTCGCGGAATTCGCCTCCAACAATCTTTGCCAATAGTTTCTAAACCCATCGCCCCGATCAATATCGGGGCGATTTTTTATGTTGACAAAGTTCGTATAGTGTACTAAAGTTATATCAGACAGAACTTCAACAAAAAGAGGAAAAACAAATGAGCAAAAAGATAACGAATGTTTTGGATGCGAACGGCGAACTTCTCGTTTCGGGGAAAGAATACCTCCACCAAGGAAGAACATTGCGCGTTCTTGATGAATCATACGGGCCGGGGAATCCAAGACTTCCCTACTATCGCGTAATCTGCGAAGACAAATACGGCGAAGAAAAGATCATCGTTGTTGACGCCCAATATCCGGGCGGATCCGGCGGGGTTTATGGAGGCACCGTTTTCCAATCAAGTCTCGTTCCGACGCAATGACCAAAACAAAATCTCCCGACGCAAATCGGGAGATTTTTATTTTTTCTTTTTTATTCAACCGTTATCGTTCCTTTCATGCTCGGATGGATAAAACAGGAATAATCAAACTTTCCGACCTTGTTAAAAGTTGAACTAAAGGTAAATCCTTCTTTGATAATATCGCTTTTAAAGTCGGCTCCGACAATCTGATGAGGAGCGGAATCTTCATTCGTCCAGATAACGATGTCTCCCTTTTTCACCTTCATGTCGGACGGAACGAAGGCGAAATTCTTAATGGAAACCTGGCGAATTTGCGCCGTAATGACCGGTTTCTCGTATTTTACCGGAGGAAGAACCTGTTCCGTCTTTTTTTGCTGCGTTAAGGCCAATTCAAATATAACCAATACGGCGATGACGGCGACAATAGCGATAAGAACGTATTTTATTTTCATACGATGATATTAAAAATAGAGTAATAAACCCAAAGTTAAATGAATAAAAACGATACACATTAAAACAACGGCATTCCATTTATGAAAACTGAAAAGATCGGGACGTCCGTGAACAAGTTTGTATCCCAGATAAAGCTGCAAGGAAAAATCAGCCAAAGCAACGAGCCCCAGCCAAAACACCAAAGGTTTTCCAAGAATAATAAAAAACATAGTACTTTTATTCTAACACCTTTTTGATGTACAAGTAAGGGGAAAACACCCCCCGCGCGCGAAGCGCCAAGGAAAGTGTGAAAACCTAGGTTTTCACAACCCTAGCGACGAAGGAGCGAACATGTATTGACCTTTATATTGTTTTGATGTATAATAAACTCTGAATAATTTGGCACTTTTTACAAACAATGAGGATTTGATAATGGCAAAAACGATAATAAAAGATAAAGAGGATGCTCTTGATGAGCTTCTGGAAATGTCCAAAAGATTTCGCGGGTGCAACGACCCGCAAGTGGTTTTTGCTTCAGCGGTGCTTTACACGCTCGCGGGCTCGCTTAAAAAAAATAAAACCGATGAACTCGCTGCTCTCCTGTTAGAACACGTAACGCGAGACGGAGAAGTGCTCCATGAAGCAGCCGCCCTTGCTGGAAACATCCAACTCGTACCAGAAAGCAATGGAAGCAAACGCCTGAATTAAGAAAAAGAACAAGATCGCTCCGGCATGGCTCGGAGCGATTTTATTTATATTTCTCCACAGTTTGCTCGTACCATTTAACCTGATTGTGTTGTATTATGAGAGTAATAGTCTCTCTCTTTTTTTATGAAAATACGAACGCAACTTATCCTTACGTATATCATCATCTCGCTCTTTCCGGTTCTTCTCATTTCATGGACAGCCTACTCAAAAGTGCAAGACGCTCTTGTCGCGGAACAACAAAATTCTTTGGAATCAACCGCTGAATTGAAAATTGATTCCGTGCGAGACTATTTTTCTTTTTTTTCAAAAGAAATAGCGATCGCGAAAGAACATTTTATATTGAGGCAAGACCTTCCCCTTCTTATCCGTTCAGAAAAAGAGGCGGACTCTCCTGAAAAGAAAAGGGTGTCACAAACCATTGATAGAGACGCAAAAAGCATTCTTTCCGCCGCAAAAGAAGTACGTGTTCTGTTTTTAGCGGACCCGAACGGAAAGATAGTCTATTCTTCAAAAAAAGAAACGGAACAAAAAAATATAGGCGAGATATTCCCCGTCAGAGGACTGGAGGCATTCCAAAAAGGAAAAGACGGGATTTTCCTCTCGGACATTCTTTATGATAAAAAACTCAACGACCGAAATTTTCTGGAAAGCGCGCCCGTGTACGACCTCTCCGGGAATTTTTCGGGTGTGCTTATTTTTCAAATAGACGCCGAATCTCTTTTCTCTGTCGTTCAAGAAACGACGGGAATGGGAAGCACCGGCGAAACGCTTCTTGCCAGACGAGTTTCTGAAAATCCAGCCATTCCGAACAACGAGAAAACATATGATCCGCAAGGAAAAATGGTCATGTTTTTGAATCCTCTGCGTTTTGACCGGAACGCATCCTTTAATCGTTTCATACGCTTCGGCGACAAAACAGGCCTGCCGATACAGAATGCCGTTCAAGAAAAAAACGGGAGCGGAATAAGCATAGACTACCGCGGACAAGAAGTGCTCTCTGTCTGGAGGTATTTGCCAGAATATCGCTGGGGCCTGGTAACAAAAAGAGACATGACGGAGGTCTTATCTCCCGTCTACGAATGGCGCAATACGGCCATTATGGTATTTTTTGCAATGGTCTTGTTCATTGTTTTCTTTTCCTTTCTCTTTGCTCATTTCCTTTTATCCCCCATCAAAGAGATTATGAATGTAGTAAAAGAGTTCCGCTCGGGAAATAAAACGATACGGCTGAGCAGAAAAATAATTTCTTCCAAAAACGAGATCGGAGAATTCGGGCGGATTCTGGAATCATATGCCGATGAAGTTCTCCAAACGGAGCAGGACACAAAAAAACAAATAGAAGAAAAAACGGAACAACTGGCAAAACAGGAATCGGAAATGGAGAAAAAACTTGAGAACGTTGAGCGGGCAAATAAGCTTATGATCGGACGAGAGCTGGAAATGGTAAAATTAAAAAAAGAAATCGCGGAATATAAAAATAACAAACAATAAAATGAATGAACTTGAAAATATCGTGCCAAGGCTGACGGAACAGCACCGCCTTTTGCAAAAAGATCTCGGAATGGCCGCGGCAATGGCGGAAATGGAAAAACCTTCTTCCGAGGAAATAGAAAAGTGGCTTAGGCAATTCACCGCCGACCTTGGAGAACACCTCCACTTGGAAAACGCTATTTTTTATGTTGAACTCCTTAAAAAAATGAAGGAGGCCGGCGTTGATACGGCAGACACGGAAGCATTCATCGCCGATATGAAAAACATCGGAAACAAAGTGGAAGCCTTTATGAAAAAATATGAGGAAGCCGAATCTATCAACGTTTCTTTGGGAGAGTTCAAGTCCGAACTTTTTCCCATTATAAACACTCTGAACGTCCGTATTGAGTCGGAAGAATCGGGGGTATATCTTTATTGGAATTTATATAATAAAGAATAAAAAACGAACATATTTCGTATGAAAATCAGGACAAAAATTTTACTCGCTTTTTCCCTTCTTTTCGCCATCTTTTTAACGAGCGGCTATATTTTTTTTGAAGAGATAGGAAAAATCAAAGAAACTCTTTCAAAAAATGTTCCGAAAAATTTCACGGCGCTTCCGGAAATGGAAAAAATAATAAACAACAGCCAGCTGATTATCTTATTGATGACGATAGCGATTTGCTCTTTGATTGTTCTCTCGGCTTTATTCTTCTCCGCCCTCCTTTCAAGATCCGTAAAAATGCTGCGCGACACGATAGAAAGCGTTAAGCGCGGAAATTTGAGCGTTTGCGCTCTTCCTCAACGAAACGACGAAGCGGGGAAACTTTCAAAGTCCTTTTGTGAAATGACCGATATCATAAAAAATTCGCAAACGGAAGCGCAAAAGAAGGTCCAAGAACAGACGACGGAACTTTCCGAAAAAACCAAAGACCTTGATGATCAAAAAAACGCCATTCTGAATATCCTGGAAGACGTGGACAAAGAAAAAGAAAAAACGGAAGCTCTGGCAAAAGACCTGAAGAAATTCCAGCTTGCCGTAGAGAATGCGGCCGAAATGGTTGTTATAACAGATCCCGAAGGGATTTTAGTTTACGGAAACAAGGCGGTAAAAAGAATCACCGGATATGAGATAAGCGATACTATCGGCAAAAAAGCGGCTGCTTTCTGGAAAAGCCCAATGCCAAAAGAATACTATCGGGAAATGTGGCGAGTCATCAAAACCGAGAAAAAGACTTTTCACGGTCAACTGCAAAACAAAAGAAAAAATGGAGAAGTGTACGAAGCGGATATCTCTCTTTCCCCGGTGCTTGATGATAACGGAAACATTATTTTCTTCGTCGGCATTGAACGCGACATCACCAAAGAAAAAGAAATAGACAGAGCAAAAACGGAATTCGTGTCGCTTGCCTCGCACCAGCTTCGCACGCCGCTTTCTTCTATCAACTGGTATACGGAAATGCTCCTCGGCGGCGAAGTGGGAGAACTGAATGATGGCCAAAAAAATTATCTCAAATAAGTGTACGCCAGCAGCCAGCGTATGGGAGACCTGGTCGGAACGCTTTTGAATGTTTCGCGTCTGGAGTTGGGAACGTTTTCCATAGAACCCTCAACCGTAGACGTAAGCGCTCTTTCAAAATCAGAGCTGAATGAAATGAAACCGACGATTACGGAAAAAAAGATTACAATAAAAGAAACGTACGGAGAAAATATCTCCGAATTCCAGGCAGACAAAAGACTGCTCACTATCGTCCTTCAAAATCTTTTATCAAATGCCGTTAAATATACCAATAACGAAGGCGAAGTAAGCATCTCAATAGAGACGCTTACGGAAGGCGCCCTTCTTGACGGAAGAAAAATGACCGAAGAAAGTTTGGCGATAACCATAAAAGACTCGGGTATCGGCGTTCCAAAATCACAGCAAGACAAAATCTTCACCAAACTTTTCCGAGCGGATAACGCCGCTTCTTCAAGAACGGAAGGCACCGGCCTCGGCTTATATATCGTCAAAGCCATCGTTGAACAATCGGGCGGACAAGTATGGTTCATCTCCGAAGAAAACATAGGTACAACCTTTTATGTTTCCTTCCCGCGAACCGGAATGAAGAAAAAAGAAGGAACCAAATCCCTCTCTTAAAAAACACAAAAAATGCCGGACAATGAGCCCGGCATTTTTTGCGTTTTTTAAAATAAATCTTTTAGACTATGAAATATGGACGAGGGCGTTGTTTACTTTTTCCACGAGTTCATTGATGGGGTGCTGGGATTTTACGAGGTAATCAATGGCTCCGAGTCGGATGGATTCTTTTATCTGTTCATCACCGTCAAGATTGGAAATCATAATAACCGGTATTTGCTTCACATCGGGTTCCGCTTTCAGTTCTTTGAGAATAACCAATCCTGTTTTTTTCGGAAGAATAATATCAAGCAAAATAATATCCGGCATAAATTTCTTCGCGGCCGGCAATACCAAGTCCCCGCTCATAACAAATTCTACGGTAAATTTCTCCCGTTCAAACTTCTCGCGGAACACTTTCACGAGGGATTCTTCGTCTTCGGCAATGAGTATTTTCATGGCGTTTAGCTATTATTGTTTAATGTTTATTTTTGCGAAATTTCGCGGATATTGTCTATAATGTATTTCTTCGTTTTGCCTGCTTTATCGCTTATCTTTTTGGCAAGAAATCCTATTTCATTCAATCCTTTTGCGGTCGCATGGCTTGCTTTCGTCATCTCCGTTATCTTTTCGGCGTCTTCTTCTATAATTTTGAACGTATCTCCGACATCCCGTTCAGCAATAACCACTCTTCTTTCCAATTGGTCTTCCCATCTCCGATAAGAATACCACCATGAACCGAAAAATGCCAGAAGAACAATAACCAGTATAACAAAAAATTGAAATTGTGTCATGGTCAGGGTCCCGACAGAGAAAAAGGCATTTTCTCGGATCTTTATCGTTATATTCGTACTGGTTTTATTGCCGGCTTTATCTTCCGCAATAACGGAAACGATATGATTTCCGGAAGAAAGCGCGGGTAAAGTGTATTTCGCGAGAATAGTGCTGGTCGCCTGATCGCCATCAATCATGATCCGGTAAAAAGCAATGCCAGAAGGCTGATCTTTTGTCTCAAAAGAGATTGTCGGGGTGACCATGTAAGTGGAGTTCCCTTCAGAAGAGACGACATCAAAGGCGAGAGGCGGCGCGGTATCTATGCCGATTTTATAATCAACAACAGGACCCCAGCCGACATCGTTTTTGAATCTGATATGAAGATACCAAACTCCATCCGACAAACTTGGAAATGTTTTGTTATCAAAAAGACCTTCGGAATCTTTTAGATCAGAAACAGGCTGCTGGTTGAGCGCAGTAGCAACCCCGGTAACATCAGCGGGAAGAGACCACTGAACAATAAAAGAAGAAAGAGAATCATACCATTGATCGGAAGACGGATAGAGCGGAATGCTTAAGGTCGGTTTTACCGGGGTCTTCCCTGTCGGAATGGCTGCGCGTTTGATTATTTGCACCGGTGGAAATTTCGGAGCGGGAACAATGCGAGCGGCTTCTTGTTTCGTTATGCTGGTGATACTCAATCCTTTCATTGCAGAAAGAACATTGGTTCCATTGCCGTCTGCCGCCGTAATAGCGCCATTGCTGAAAGAAATTTCCGCGGGGCCGGAACCCACCACCTTAAAAGTAATGCGAAGAGCCTGAAGCGTTTTCCCTGTCAGTCCGCTGGAAGAACCTCCGATAAACAAGACTTCTCCGGTTGAATTGTCAACCGTCGGTTCCTGCAACCAGAAAGAAAAAACGGAACTGGATTTATCGGTTGATTTTTCCTGCAAAATGCCCACGGGATAATTTATGGAAGCCTGCGCGGCGTTTACTCCGACTCCTTCGCTGTCTATTTTTACATCAACGCTGAATTCATCTCCGATGGCGAACTGCGTTTTGTCAGTGAGGAGTTCCAATGTTCCCGCGTATGCCGGCAATACGGCGGAAAAAAGAGAAACGAGAACGGTTACGAAAGATACAATAAAACTTTTTATAGAGTGCATATTTTTAGATACTTGCTTCTATTCATTATATCTCCGTTTCGCAAACGTATCAATAAAATAAGGGGAAAACCTCCGACAACAAAACACAAACACCGGCGGATAAAATCCGCCGGTGTTTATTGCTTTCACTTTTTATTTTTTAAGCGTTTTAACGAAGATGCTTAAGTCTTGGATATTCACATTTCCGTCTCCGTTCAGGTCATCTTTTGCTTTAAGTTTTGCGTTGGATGACTGCCATCGGGAAACAAAAATGCTGTAATCTTGCACCCCGATCGTTCCGTCTCCGTTAAAGTCCATATTCGGAGTAAAGATATTCACAACCGAGAAGACTTCTTGGGGAGAGTAATCGCTTTTGAGTCCGGCAGGACTGATCTGTCTGGTACGTATCGTATGACTTCCAAATCCGAGATCAATGGTCGGGACAAGCGCTTTATAAACACCCTTGCTGTCTACCGTAGCGGTAACCGTCGTCGGCTGATTATCCACCTGCACTTCAACTTTGTAAGAGGGAGCTCCCGCGCCGGTAATACCGAGAACATCACCCTTGGTTACCGCAGAGCGAGACAAACCAATGGTCGGAGAGAGTAAAATTCCGTTGATATCAAGCTGCAGCAAAGCATTGGCTTGGTTTGCATCAAAGATTTTTACCTGCGTCGTGTTGTTGTTTTTATCCGTACCGACGATACCATATGACCGCGCTCCGCCGGTAAGTCCGTTGAACGAAAGAACAAAGTTTCCGTTTGAAGTGGCTGTGCCCTTTTGATTCTGAATGGAATCTCCTCCTCCAATGGCGACGACATTCAATGAAGCTCCGGGAAATGCTTTACCGGTAAAACGAACGCCGGAAACGGAAGGAAGAGGCGCCGCTATGCCCGCAATGTTGACGATGGTCGGCGGTACGAAGATGGCGTTAAAAGTAAGCGTTTGAGAAGAAGAAACATTCAATCCCGTAGTCTGACTGTCGGTGAGAGAAAGCGAAATCGTTTCCGCCACCGTGTCGTTAAGAGTTATTGTTCCGACACCATTGGTAATCGTCACCAAACCATCTCCCGTTGCCGAACCCGTTGCGACCAGCGTTACATTATGATTGTAGGTCGTATCCACGTTTCCGTTAGCATCTTCAGCGCGAACGGTAATCGTGGCGGGAAGATTTACTGTCGCTATGGCAACCGGCTGAATAACAAAACGCGTTGCCGTAATGGGTGAGAGCGTTACCGTAACCGAGTCAGCGGCATCCTGAAGGCCGGTTGCTCCATTCGCGACCGGAGTACTGTCGGAGGCGGTAATGACCCAAGTACCGGGAGCTTCTTCATAATACCAGAAGTTTGTTGTTGCAGATCCATCGGCGAAAGAAACGAGATTGGATGGAGTCCCGCCAGTAGCGACATCGTAGAATTTTGATGAGGTGGTCGCGGCGCTTGAGTAGAGGTATGAGGAAACGATTCCGGATGTAACCAGATTATCAAAAGCGTCTTTTCTCGTCAGCGTATATTCAAGACGAGTGCCCGCGGTCATGTTTCCCGGATTATCAATGGTGAACTTTGCGATAGCCGAGGGGTTGACGGTAAACGTTCTATTCGCGCTCGTCATGCCGGCAACCGATCCGGAAACGGTAACCGTAGCAGATCCGGACAATTCATCGTAGTACCAGAAGTGAGCGGTAGATTGCCCGTCAAGAATGTTTACCGAGGTGATAACGCTTCCTCCCGATATCGCATCATAGAATCTTTTATTCACCCCCAAAGAAGAAGAATCAAGCGTTACGTTGGTAATGCCGGAAGTGATAAGGTTTCCAAACTGGTCTTTTCGGGTGACCGTAAATCCGAGACGTGATCCAGCGGCCGTATCTCCCGGGTTATCAAGGAAAAGCTGTTTCGCGTCGCCCGTCCCGAATACCGCATCAGCCGTTGAAGAAACGTTAAGTCCGGTGGACTGAACATCGGAAAGAGTAAGATGAACCGTCTCCGCGTTATGATCGGAAATCTGAATCGTACCGACTCCGGCAGCAAGAGTTACTAATCCTGCCCCCGTAGCAGATCCGCTCGTAAGCAGCATAACGCTGCTCGTCGCCGTAGTATCAAGACTTCCCGCATCATCCTGCGCTTGTATGGTAATGGTTATCGGGCCGTCAACCGTTCCGGCGGTCGGAGGAATGATAACGAACTTTGTCGCGACAATGGGAGCCGGGCTCACATTCACGCTTGCCGTACCATCAGTGATTCCTACTGCGTCCGGACCGGAAATGCTGTCAGAAGCGGTAACCGTATATGATCCGGGAGTTTCTTCGTAATACCAGAAATGAGACTGAGAAGCTCCATCATGTATCACAAGGAAAGACATCGGATTTCCATCAATTATCGCATCATAGAATTGCCTCTCTGTTCCAAGGGTTCCGGCAGTCGTATACAGATAAACATTCGTGTCTCCGGAAGAAACAAGATTGCCGAATGAATCTTTTCGCGTAACCGTATAGCCAAGGCGGGTCTTGGCGGTCATGTCGCCCGGATTATTGAGAGTAAATGAACTTACCGGACCGGGAGTAACAGACAATATATCCACCGCATCGCTGATACCGGTCGCGCCGTTCGCCGCGGGGGTTCCATCAGAAGCGGTAACCGTTATGGTTCCCGGAGTTTCGTCATAATACCAGAAGTTCGCGCTTTGCTGACCGGCGGGAATAGCGATTGAAGTAATAACGTTTCCTTCGGTTGCCGCATCATAGAACTTCTTATTCGCGTTAGCAGAAGAACTATACAGATAAGCGGTGATGTCTCCTTGAGAGGTAAGATTTCCGTGTTGGTCTTTACGGCTGATGGTGTAAGCCGCGCGACTTCCCGCAGAGAGAGTCGTCGGATGAGTAAGCGCGAACTGAGTCGTTGCGCCTCCGAGCCAATGAACAATGGCGGAAGAATCAACATTGAGCCCGGCGCTCTCGCTGTCGGTAAGAGTAAGATGTACCGTTTCGGCTACGGTGTCAGAGAGATTTTTTGTACCGACGCCATTGATGATATCCACCAGACCATCGCCGGTAACGGATCCGTCGGCGTTAAGAGTTACGTCTTCTTGGAAGCTCGTATCAACATCTCCGTTTGTTTTTTGCGCCTGCACGGTAACCGTAAGCGGAGAATCAACGCTGGTGGAACTGGCGGTAAGAATGACAAACTTCACAGCTACGGGAATGACCGTTACCTCTCTCGTCGCGTCGTTAATTCCAACATCGCCGTTTGCTGTCGGGGTATGATCGGAAGCGGTCAAAGTATAGGTTCCCGGCACGTCATCGTAATACCAGAAATTTGCCAAAGCGGAACCGTCCGTGAAATCAATGGAAGTAATGACATGATCAGTCAGCGAATCATCATAGAATTTATGATCAACGCTCGCCGAGCTCGAGTAAAGATACGCGGTCTGCGTTCCGGCCAATACGGCGTTGCTGTATTGATCTTTGCGCGTAATTTGGAAACCGAGACGAGTACGGGCGTTCATATCCCCCGGACTATTGAGAGAAAAATCAGTCACGGCGCCCGGAGCAAAGACGAGGTCTTCCGTTGAAACAACCGCAAGATGAGTATTTTGACTATCGGACAGAGTGAGGTGAACGGTTTCCGCCACATGATCGGAAAGAGAAAGCGTTCCTTCTCCGTTAACGATAGATACGAGCCCGGCGCCGGTAGCGTTTGTCCCGGAACTATTCAATGTCACGTCATCCTGATAATCGGTATCAATCGTTCCGTTCGCTTTTTGCGCTTGAACCGTTACCGTTACGGGCGCATCAACGGTTCCCGCGGTCGGAGGAATAATAACAAACTGCGTTGCCGCGTGAGCAACGGTGAACACCTGAGCATTGGAAGTTCCTCCTCCCGGAGCAGGATTCATTACGGTAATAAGAGCGCTGGATGTTGCGGTAACCACATCGCTTGCGGAAATTTCCGCGGTGAGCTGTCCTCCGGTAACGAAAGAAGTAGTTCTTGAAGATCCGTTAAACTTCACAACGGAGCTGGAAAGAAAACCGCTTCCGTTTACCGTCAAAGTAAATCCCGGATCTCCCGCGTCTTTTGAGGACGGGCTGACATTCGTAATTACGGGAACAGGATTTCTAATGCTGGCGGTAATGCCCGCGGGCTGAGTAAGCGTGTAATTTGTTCCATCGGTTCCGGACAAAGAGAGTCCGCTTATCGTAACAATTTTGTTAAGCCCGACATTGGCAGAATCAAAAGTTCCAACAGCGGAAGATGAGTTAATGGTAACCGTATCGCCAAAGATAACACCGACCAAACTTGCGCCGGTGACATTTACCGCGGCCGTATCATTGCCATCATACACTTTATCGTCTGCAGTAACGCCGGTAACCGTCAATGTTTTTGCCGTAATATCACCAACAACATCGGTCGGATTGGTCACTGTGTAATTTCCCGAATCAGTTCCGGAAAGAGTAACCGAAGTGACATTTACCGTCTTCCCCGTTCCAACCGTTTTATCGGAAAAAGTACCGGTTCGTGAAGCAATGGAAACCGAGTCGGGAGAAATAACTCCAACAAGCGAACCGCCGGTAAGCGTTGCGGTATTGTCTCCGTCATATTCTTTTGCCGTAGCGAGCATTCCAGTCACCGTAAGCGCTTTTGCGGTAATATCGCCGGTAATACCGGACGGATTCGTAACCGTGTAATTTCCGGCATCAACTCCCCCCAGTACGACAGAAGTAACGGTTATTGCTTTCCCTGTTCCTACGGTTTTATTGGCAAAAGTTCCGACGCGGGAGGAAATGGAAACATCGTCAGGAACAATGATTCCAACAAGCGTTCCTCCGGAGAGTGTTGCCGTCGTGCTTCGGTCATATTCTTTGCTTTCTGCCGTCATGCCGCTCACCGTAAGCGCTTTTGCGGTGATATTCGCCGTTCCTACTGACGGAAGAGTGACCGTGTAATTATCTTTATCGGCTCCTCCGAGAACGATAGAATCAACCGTGACCGTTTTCCCGTTCCCAACCGCTTTATCCGCAAAAGAAGCGGAGGTGGAAGAAAGCGTAACCGAGTCGGGAGAAATAACTCCGACGAGTGAACCGCCAGAAACCGTAGCCGCGGCAAAACCGTCATACGCTTTGTTATCTGCTGTCATTCCGGTAACCGTCAATGCTTTTGCCGTAATGTTCGCCGTGCCAATGGTCGGAATCGTGACCGTATAATTATCTTTATCGGTTCCACCGAGCGTAATGGAATTCACCGTAACCGTTTTTCCATTTCCCACCGCTTTATCCGCAAAAGAAGCGGAGGTGGAAGAAAGCGTAACCGAGTCGGGAGAAACAACTCCGACGAGTGAACCGCCGGAAACAGTAGCCGTTACCCCCCGGTCATATTCTTTGTTATCTGCGGTCATACCTGTGACCGTCAATGCTTTTACAGTGATTGTTCCAGTAACATCCGTCGGAGCAGTAACCGTATAGTTTAAAGCGTCTGCGCCAGTAAGAGTAACGGAGGAAACATTTACGGTTTTTCCTGCCCCCACCGCTTTTGTTGCGAATGTCCCCGTCCTCGTATCAAGAGAAACGACATCGGGAGAAATAACTCCGACGAGCGAACCTCCGGTAAGAGTCGCAGTAACGCCACCATCATATTCTTTGGTGGTTGCCTGCATTCCCGTAACCGTGAGCGCTTTCGCCGTAATATCTCCGATAACGTCCGTCGGGACAGTGACGGTGTAGTTAGAGGAATCAGTTCCCGTTAAAGTGACGGAAGAGACCGTAACCGCTTTTCCGGTTCCGACCGTTTTGGTAGCAAAACTTCCGGAACGAGTGTTAATGGAAACAACATCGGGAGAAATTATACCAACCAAAGAACCGCCGGTAAGTGTGGCAGTAACTCCTCCGTCGTATTCTTTTGTCGTTACCAACATTCCGGCAATCGTCAGCGCCTTTGCGGTGATAACCCCGGTGACATCTGTCGGATTCGTTACTGTGTAGTTTGAAGAATCAGCGCCGGTTAAAGTAACCGAAGAAACATTTACCGTCTTTCCTGTTCCGACCGCCTTAGTAGCAAAAGTTCCCGTTCTTGTATTAAGAGAAACAACGTCGGGATTAATCACACCAACGAGCGTACCCCCGGTGAGTGTGGCAGTTACCCCGCCGTCATATTCTTTCGCGGTCGCAGCCATTCCGGTAACCGTCAAAGCCTTCGCGGTGATCGTTCCCGTCACATCAGTCGGCGCCGTAACAGTATAGTTTGAAGCATCCGCGCCGGTAAGAGTAACGGAAGAAACCGTGATAGCTTTTCCGGTACCGACCGCCTTAGTCGCAAATGCTCCGGTTTGTGTATTAAGAGAAACAACATCGGGGTTAATGACTCCGACAAGGGTTCCTCCCGTGAGTGTTGCCGTGACTCCTCCGTCGTATTCTTTCGTGGTTGCCAACATCCCGGTAACCGTCAGCGCTTTTG
>CALREZ010000010.1:0-13722 GCA_943356445.1 Candidatus Nomurabacteria bacterium | reverse complement strand
CCGGTAACCGTCAGCGCTTTTGAGGTAATGGTTCCGGTAACATCGGTCGGGTTGGTAACCGTATAATTTGTCGCATCCGCACCGGTCAAAGTAACGGAAGAAACATTTACTGTTTTTCCTGTTCCGACCGTTTTCGTCGCAAAGGTTCCAACACGTGTATTGATAGAAACAACATCAGGAGAAATTATACCAACGAGCGAACCGCCAGTGAGTGTTGCCGTCACTCCGCCATCATATTCTTTCGTCGTTGCTAACATTCCCGTTACGGTCAAAGCCTTCGCCGTGATTGTTCCCGTGACATCCGTCGGATTGGTAACGGTATAATTCCCCGAAGCGCTGCCGTTCAAGGTAACTGAAGTTACATTCACGGCTTTTCCTGTTCCGACCGTTTTCGTGGCAAAGGTTCCCGTCCTGGTATTAATAGTAATGACATCTCCGGACACAACGCCGACGAGTGAACCGCCGGTAAGCGTTGCGGTCACTCCGCCATCATATTCTTTCGTCGTTGCTAACATTCCGGTAACAGTAAGCGCTTTCGCCGTCATGGTTTGAGCGACGGCGTTTGATGTGCTTCCAGAGAAAGTCGTATCGCCGTTATAAACAGCCGTAATAGAGCGAGGAGAACCGGCCACGGAAAGCGTACTCGTGGCATACGTCGCCACACCCGCGCTCAAAGTTCCCGTTCCTATCGTTGTCACGCCGTCTTTAAAAGTAACGGTTCCGGTTGCAGGGCCCCCGCTCGCGGGCGTAACCGTTGCCGTGAAAGTAACGGAAGTGCCATAGACTTGGGGGGTCAAAGAAGTTCCAAGCGCCGTTGTCGTCGTAACTTTATCCACGGAAACAACAGGGGATGAAGCGATACTGGTCAAAGTTCCGCCATCGGAAACTCTGGTCTGCGTACTAAAAGTGGAATTGCCGGTAGCGCTCGGAGCAGTGGCGTTTCCATAAGAGACCACCATCGTCTGCGGAGTAGTCAATCCCAAGATGCGAGTACTAATAATTCCTCCTCCGGGAAAAGTCGGTACGCCGGGTCCGACAAGGAAATCATCCGCGTTAATAGTCGTGGCGCCGATGTTCGTAACATATTTAATACCGAAACTGTTGACCGAAGCGCGAACACCCGTAAGCGTTAATTTTTGATACGTCCACGTATTTGCGGAGAGCGCTCCGATATTCAAACTGCCGATGGGACTGGAAACATCGCTCGCGTCATCATAAACGAATTGCAGATCTCCCGAAGCCGCCGCGGCGGTTGAACGGATCCAAAATCCGACCGTTGTATAACCGGACCAGTTCTGCGTTGTTCCCAAGGTCTGATACCAGCTGTCTCCGGCGGTAGCTCCGGCGGTAAGTACATTTTTCAAAGAACCGGTTCCTTCGTGAACGACACTCGCGTCAAGAGAAAGCGTTTGCAGCGCGGAAGTCGGCGCTGTCCATCCGGTCGTCGCATCAGCGTAGTCTATAATAGAACCCATCGCGTCTATATCTATAGTAAGCGCGCCTTTGTCTACCACTTGTCTCAAACCATAAGAGCGGATAGAACTCGCTCCGAGATTCGGGATGGAAAGCGTGACATACGTCCACGTGTTTGCCGAGAGAGCCGGCAAACTCACGGTATCCAAAACGGAACCGAGATTGGCAGAGTCGTCGTCCACCCAAGCAAAATCTCCGACATTCAGAGCCACGCTGGAGCGTATCCAGAAACTTACTTTATTCCCCGGAAGAATCGTCAAAGCGGTAGATGAACGGAAACACTCTCCGCTGGCGCCCGTTCCGGCCGTTCCGGCATACGTACATCGGATAGAGTTCGTTCCCTCTTGTCCGCTTCCAACCGCGCTGATGGATATATTCGCATCGCCTGACCAGTTTGTTGTCACATCTGCCGCATCAAAGAGAACCGACATGGAATCCAATTTCACCGTCGCTGCTCCAATGTCAGTGGTATACCGCAATCCGTATGAAAGCTGTGCTGTTCTCGCGGCACCCAAAGTAACGGATGTATATTTCCAAGTATTCGCGGTAAGCGCGGGAATCGCCAAGATATCTTCCGGGCTCGCCAAGCTTGCATTGTTGTCATCCAGCCAAGAGAGATTGCCGCTCGCCGTATTCACGCTGGACTTGATCCACATGCCGACGCGCTGCCCATTCGTTCCATTCGCCGCTCCGCCCCAACTGATCGCTCCGCCGTAGTTGAAATACCACTGCTCATTCGCTCCGGCATTCGCCGTAATGACATTGGAAAGAGATCCCGTTCCCTCTTGCTTATCGCCGGTATCGGCAGAGAGCGCCATATGCTGATTCGCCGTCCAGCCGGAAATGCTATCAAGAGTATTCAAGACCGTTGCCACGATTCCGCTTCCGGAAGTGACCGTCGTATATCCTGCCGTAGCGGGAGTGCTATTGGGAGCGCTCCATCCGGAAGGAACCGTGATATTGAAACCTCCGCTATCCATGGTTTCCGCCGCGGTCAGAGTAAAGCTCAAATTATTTCCGGCAGAGCTCACCGTAACATTCGTCGGAGAAACGACGTTCGTACCGGAGCCGTCTGCAGCAACAGCATGGGACAATGGAACAAAAAGGATTCCGAGGAGGAAAATAAACGAAACGATATTCTTGGTAAAAAAGTTCTTCCCTGTCATAAAAATAAATTATGGTAAATAAAAATTACAAGTTGTTTTTGTACGATATTTTTCTAACACTTTCCGCTCAAACACAGATTGACCTTGTCCACGACATCCGAAAGCTTCCAGTCTGTTTTTACCAAATAAGCAATCGGGGAAAGCGCGTCTATTTCTTTTTTTCTCCCGTCGTCATCAGAAGAAAGATTTGTGAGGAGAATGACCGGAACCTGTTTCCCATAACCGTCATCCTCTCTTAATTTTCTCAGCATCATTATTCCATCCATGTTGGGCATAATAATATCAAGAAGAATGATCTCGGGATGCGAGGCTTGCGCTTCCGCCAGTCCCCGCACTCCGTCAGGAGCGGTAAGAACGTCAAAGCCTTCTCTTTGAAATTTTTCTACCATGGCTTTTAAGGCGGATGATTCATCCTCAACAATGAGTATTTTCTTTGCCATACCTGTTTTGTGTTTTATCTTTATTTTATAGACTATATTGTTTAATTGTATCACGTATCGGCTTTAAAAAAGCGAGAAATGCTTGTGGAAAACTTATGGTTTCCGAGAGGGCTATTCCCCCATGCAAAAACCGCAAAAAGTTGTGCACAGGCAGATAGACGGGAAACGCGATTCATTTGCTATAATTGTTTTATGATGTTCAAAAATTTCAAGATTAAGACCAAGATTATCGTCGGATTTCTTGTCATAAACATTCCTCTTCTCATTATCGGCTTTTTTGCCGTCCAGAGAATCTACCAAGTCCCGGAAAAAATAGACGGCGCCGTCCAAAAAAGCATGGACGATCTCTCAAAAGCGACCCGTTTAAGCACCGTCTCTCAGCTCATTCGCTACTACGATGAATTCTTCACTCAATCGATGAGAGACTATGCCTACACCCAAGATCGGAGATGGCGAGACCGCTATGTTTCCGCAACGACTACGGGCGATGCTCTGGTCGCGGAAGCGGTCAACTCGGGCGACGAAAGAGACAAGGAAATCTTTGCGAGAATCAACGACGCCAACATGGCCATGATTACCATGGAAGAAGACGCGATGCATCTTGTTGACAATGATCGCTCATCCGACGCTATCAAGATTCTGGAAAGCCCGGAATATGCCGCCCAAAAAGAAATATACAAAAACGGTTTAGATGAGTATGCAAAACTCCACGATGAAAAATACGAGGTAGCCAAGTATGCTTCCGCCGTTGCGTTGCAAAATGCTGCCACAATAAACAAAAACACCGAAAAAGCGAACATCACTTTTCTGATCGTTACCTTCGTTTTTTGTTTTCTCGGAGGTCTTATCATGGATATTTTCTTCGCGTTTTTCGTCACAAAACCGCTTAAGGATCTGGAAAAGACGGTCAAAACCATCGCATCGGGAGACGAAAGCGCGAGAAGTCTCATCTGGTCAAAAGACGAGATTGGGGAAATGGCGCAGGCTCTCAATCAAATGGCCGATAGCCTTCAAAAATCAAAAGCGACCGTAGAAGAAAAAGTGGCGGAACGCACGTCTGAGTTGGAAAAATTAAACGCTTTCATGTCCGACCGCGAGGTAAAAATGGCCGAACTGAAAAAAGAAATAGAAGAACTCAAAAAGAAACAAACGAATCCATAAAATATGAAAAGATTTCTCAAAATAGGAACGAGAATCACTTTTGCGTTCACAAGTCTTTTTGTCATACTTGTTCTCACGGGAGGCTTCTTTCTCCAAAGAGAAAGCGCAAAAAGAAGCGTGCAAGCGGCGGAAGAAAACATGCGCGCGATAAACTTCACGCTCACGGAGAACCTCATTTCTTTTTTGAGAATTGAAAAAGAAATGGTTAACGTACTGGCGGTTAGTCCTACTATTACCGACTTCTTGAATACCACTCCGGGCGCAAAATCGTATCAAGAAGAAAAACAAAAAGTAATGGAAAAGCTGAATCTTTCAATGGATCAATCAACGATGATCCACCAGCTGGTCATTCTTGATAAAAATGGAGAAGTCACAGCCTTGTCAAAAATGGATAGAAAAAGCCCAGCAAGTACGGAAGACACTTTTTTTAACAAAGAAACAACGACGCAGTCCAAAGATTTTTCTTTTTTCAGATCGGGGAAACAAATACTCTTTTCTCTATCGTCCCCCGTTAAAGACCCTTTCACCGGAAAATTTATAGGAACCGTAGTCGTTCAAATGCATCCGGAAGACCTCTATTCCGTTTTAAAATCCAATACGAGCAAAAAAACTGAAGAAAGTTTCCTCATTGATAAAGACTTCTACTTCATTTCAAAAACGCGTTTCTTGAATGAAGGCGGCATTTTAGAAAAAAAATATAAGACGCAAAACATCAAAGACTGCCTCAATGAAAGACAAGAATTATCAACGGGAACGACAAAAGGAGGCGTTGACTATCGGGGTATTGCCATTGTCGGAGCTTATTCCTATATTCCCGAAAGTGGCTGGTGTCTCGTAACAGAAACGGATAAATCAGAAATTGTTGAGTCTTCCAACCAAATGGCAATCATTTTCTTAATTGCCGGTTTATATTCCTCTCTTTTTTTCGTTCTTATCGGCTATCTGCTTTCAAAAAGGATCACCAAACCCTTGAACGAATTGCGAGAAGGGGTGAAGATCATAGAAAAAGGAAATCTGGACTTTAAAGTGAGAACCGCCAGTCCCGACGAAATCGGCGCCCTTTCGCGGGCGTTTGATGAAATGACCTCTTCTCTCAAAAGAACACGAGACGAAATAGACAGAAAAGTGGAAGAACAAACTTCCGAAATCACCCAAAAAGCGGAACAGCTGGAAATCCAGCAAAAAGCGACGCTCAACATTTTAAGCGATATTGAAAAAGAAAAGGAGAAAGCCGAAACGTTCGCAAAGGATCTGGAAAAATTCAAACTTGCCGTGGACGGAGCCTCTGACGGGGTGGTCATTACCGATGCGGAGGGAATCATTCTGTATGTAAACCAAGGAACAAAAAAAATTACCGGTTTTTCCGAAGAAGAAATAATCGGGAAAAAAGCCGGCTGCAAAAAAAATTGGGGCGGATTGAAAGATGTTCCGTTTTATGAAAACCTCTGGAATATCATAAAGAGTCAGAAAAAAGTGTACGTCGGCGGTTTGGAAAACCAAAGAAAAAACGGGGAAAAATATGAGGCGATTCTTCACATCTCGCCCATTCTGGACAAAGATGGCGAGGTAAAATTCTTCGTTGGCATTGAACGAGATGTCTCAAAAGAAAAAATGATTGATCGTTCAAAAACAGAATTCGTTTCTCTCGCTTCGCACCAGCTCCGCACGCCGCTCTCGTTCGTGAATTGGTATTCCGAAATGCTTCTTGCTGGAGAAGTGGGAGAATTGAACGAAAAACAAAAAAAGTATCTGGAAGAAATATATGCCGGAAACCAGAGAATGATAGAACTGGTGAATTCGCTTCTGAATGTCTCCCGTTTAGACCTCGGCACTTTCATTGTAGAACCAGCCCAGACAGACGTAACGGAAATGGCAAAAAGCGTACTGAAAGAATTGAAACAAATATCGGAAAAGAAACATATTACCGTTCAAGAAGACTACGACTCTATTCCGCCGACTTTTCTTGCCGATCCGAAACTGCTCCGAATGGTTTTCCAGAACCTGCTTTCAAATGCGATAAAATACACCCGCGATTCCGGTACGGTTGAGTTAAAAATACAGAAAGTTGAGAAAAAAATTATTTTTGCCGGAAAAGAAATGCCCGAAGAAAGTCTTGTTATCTCGGTGTCCGATACGGGGATAGGAATTCCCGACAAACAAAAAGACAAAATTTTCACGAAGCTCTTCCGAACCGACAATGCCAAAATATCCGAAGAGGAAGGCAACGGTCTCGGACTGTATATCATCAAATCAATTATTGATCAGTCTGGCGGACAGATCTGGTTTGATTCAACGGAAAACACAGGTTCAACCTTTTATGTTTCCTTCCCCTTATCCGGAATGAAAAAGAAAGAAGGCACCAAAAAATTGGACTAAACCGGACATGAGCGTGTATAATGTCCGTATATAATTATTTTTAAAACCATGGAAAACGAAAAAACCATTCTTGTCGTAGAGATCGTGGAAGATGAGGCTTCAATTACGAATGTCGTCGCCGATAAATTGCACAACGAAGGATTCTCGGTATTAAAAGCCAAGAACGGACAAGAAGGGTTGGACGTAGCAAAAGAAAAGCATCCCGATCTTATTCTCCTTGATATCAAAATGCCGGTAATGAACGGACTTGATATGCTCAAAGTTCTCCGCACCGACGAATGGGGTCAAACCGTTCCCGTCATTGTCCTCTCAAATTTAAGCGATACCGAAACCATTGCCGAGGCGATAGATAAAAACACTTTTGAATACTTCGTTAAAGCCGATACCAAACTCCAAGAAGTGATAGAAAAGATCAAACAAAAACTCGGCATTCCCTCTCCCGCAGCCCCGCAAGAATAAAAAGAAAAATCCCGTTCCGATATTCGGAACGGGATTGTTTTTATCATTAAACGTTTTTCAAAACATGGCTTGATTTCGCCACTTCATCCAAACGGCGTATCAGATAGGCCATGCCCTCTTTCGGAGTTCCGCCTTTGCGGATAAGCGGGCAGTACACGGAAACCGGTACGCCGATAGTACATAAAGCTCTGCGAATGGATTCACCCATGCCGGTCAAAACTTCAAATTCAAAATCCGCGTATTTTCCTCGCGACTCGTTAATGGCGAAAGCAAGATGTTTCGCGTTGTGCGTTGCTGGGGAGACAAGGATATGTTTCCGGTACTTCAACAAAAGCGTAATGACAAGATCAAACATATCGTCAGTCTCTTGTTGCGTTTCAAAGAGCGGAAACGGTACGCCGAGTTTTTCGGCAATTTCATGCTCCGCTCCCCAGTACGCGCCTTTTACCACGCGCACTCGTATCGGATTTTTCCGTTCTCTCGCGACCTCAAGTATCTTGAGCGCTGACTGAAACGCGTCTTTGCGATAAGTTTGAAGCGCGATACCGACTTCGTTTTTCATGGTGCGGAAGCGTTCATCCAGCACCGTTTCAAAAAATGCTTCTTCGGTGAGTTTGCGCCATTTGAAGTATTCTTCGGCATCTATGGTGATGGGCGTTCCGCTTTCTTTCGCCGCAGTAAAGAGTTCGGCAAATTTTTCCTTGAGCAATTCTTTGTTTTGCTCATAGGTATTTTTTTCAAACTCCGACGCGGGAATAAGAGAAGAGGGCTTCACCGCCATTTTTCCGCCGAAGGTCTTTATCACATACTTATAGCTTTGCATGTATGTTTCGGCGTTCTCCGGAAAATGAGCTTCCTCTCCGACAATATCAAGAATGACATTGGAACCTTCTTTTGCGTACCTTGCTTTTGTTTTCCGATACGATTCTTCGTCAACCACGAGAAAGTACGGCACGAGCAGTTTGTTTACCACAAAACGCAGTATGGCGTTAACAAAAAAATCCGGCGCCAAATTTTCCGCCAAGCGAAAAACAAAGCGCAGATAAGCCGGGAGCGTATCCCAAATTTCATGAATCGCTTTATACAGATATTCGGCGGGATTCGGTACGTCGTTAATCACCGCCACCAGATCCATAAAAGCCGGCTGAATTTCGGGTATTAAATTGCTCATTCTGAGAATAAGAGCGGTCGGCGTCCACGGACGAGCGTCCATAATGGCTCGTTGCAGGTATTCTGTCGGGTATCGTTTCATCTATCTTTCCTCCTTTGCCCGCCATTGTCTGTTTAGAGTAACGGCGGGCTTGCTATGTCAAAAAACTGACGTCGCCCTTAAAACTACCGCATATTTCACCGCCTGTCAAAGCCATTGTATTTAAGAAACCGATTTTCTAGAGAAAAACATCAGAAGGATAACCGCAAAAAGAGAGACGGTCCCTCCAAAGAAAAACGGCGCGCTTGACCCGGCTTTATCCCACAAAAGCCCGGCAATAAAGCTCGCCGGCAAAGCCGAAAGACCGATGGCGGTATTGTAGATTCCATACGCTCGTCCGCGATGATCCGAAGGAACCATATCCGCAACAAATGCTTTCGCCACACCCTCCGTTGTCGCGTAGTACAGACCGTAAAAAGCAAAAAGCAACCACGCCTGATAGCTCTGATTCGCAAAAGCAAAACCGAAATATGACAAAGAAAAAGCCATCCAGCCCAAGATGATGACTTTCTGCCGGCCGATCTTATCCGACAAACTTCCGAGAGGTACCGACGCGGAAGCATACACGAAATTAAAGAGCGCGTACACGAGCGGTATGGCAAAGATGGCCACGCCGAGATCCTGCGAACGAAGAACAAGAAAAGCATCCGACGAATTGCCGATACTGAATACGATCATGATTCCGAGAAAAACATAAAACTTTCTCGGCAAAGAAACTTTGAAAGTTGGTCCCACTGTTTTGTGAACGGCGGGAGTTTCTTTGACTTTGAATTTGAGAATGAGAAAAGTAAAGAAAAGCGGAACCATCGTCAGTACCAAAACGATGTGATACTTTGACGGATGATCGCGGAGAAGATACATGAGTCCGAAAAGAACGATTGGCCCAACCACCGAACCGAACGTATCAAGCATGCGAGCAACGCCGAATTCTTTTCCTCTGGTTGACTGAGTCGTGGAATCGGCGATAAGCGCATCCTTCGGAGAATCCTTAAGACCTTTGCCGACGCCGTCAAGAAAACGCAGTCCGAGGATAGCGGAACCCGCCGAAACAAAAGCAAGCAGCGGACGAGCGACAAAAGAAAAAAAGTATCCGAGAAAAACGAACGGTTTTCTCTTCCCGAGTTTGTCGGAAAGAAAACCGGCAACGATCTTGAACAAACTCGCTCCGCTCGTTACCAACCCTTCGGAAACGCCGATGAGAACCTTATCCAATCCGAGAACGTTTGTCAGATACAACGGGAGTATCGGGACGAACATATCCTGACTGATCCCGCCGAAAAAACTGATGAGTCCGATATAAAAAACATTTCCGCGTTTTGGTTTCTCTTTTACCGGAGGAGTATTTGTTTCCATAAGATATATTTTACCACACGCCGGAATTTTTGAAAAAATCCATGCTTGTGATATTATCAAAGATATGGAAAAAACAGACAAAATATATAAAATACGCCACTCGCTCGCCCATCTTTTGGCGATCGCCGCTTTAGAACACGACCCGAACGCCAAGCTCACCATCGGCCCGGTTGTTGATAACGGCTTCTATTACGATATTGATTTCTCCGAAGGCAAAGCGCCGACTCCGGAAGACCTGAAAAAGATTCAGAAGACCATGAAGAAACTCGCCGGCAGAAAACTTTCCTTCACCAAAAGAACGCTTACCGATGACGAAGCCAGAAAAATGTTCGCTGACAATCCCTACAAAATGGAATTGATTGAAGGCATCATTAAAGAAGGAGAACAAGCCACCGTCTACGACACGGGCGACTTCACCGATCTCTGCGAAGGCCCCCACGTGGAAAATACCGGAGAAATAGACACCGACGCTTTCAAAATAGATCATATTGCCGGAGCCTATTGGAGAGGAAACGAAAAGAACAAAATGCTCACCAGAATCTACGGCCTCGCCTTTGAAACCGCAAAAGATCTGGACGACTATCTCAAAATGATAGAAGAGGCAAAAAAACGGGATCATCGCAAACTCGGAAAAGAACTGGATCTCTTTACTTTCTCCGACCTCGTCGGCCCGGGACTTCCGCTTTGGACTCCGAAAGGCACCTTGCTCCGCGAAACGCTTGACGGTTTTGTCCGCGAGCTTCGCGAAAAACACGGATACCAGAGAGTAACCATTCCGCACATTACCAAAAAAGCGCTCTACGAAACTTCCGGCCACTGGGCGAAATTCTCCGAAGAACTTTTCAAGATCACCACGCGCGAAGGAAAAGAATATGCGATGAAGCCGATGAACTGCCCGCACCACACGCAGATCTTCGCGCGCGCGCAGTGGAGCTACCGCGATATGCCTCAGCGATATGCCGAAACGACGATGGTTTACCGAGATGAACAATCGGGAGAACTCGGAGGCTTAACCCGTGTTCTTTCTATCACACAAGACGACGCCCACGTCTTCGCCCGCCCGAGCCAGATCAAAGAAGAATTTTTCGCCATCTGGGACATCATCAATACGGTCTACGAAACATTCGGTTTTGAATTGCGCGTCAGACTTTCTTTTCATAACCCCGACGCTTTTGAAAAATATCTCGGCACAAAAGAAGTGTGGGAAAAAGCGGAAGATGCAATTCGTGAGATAGCAAAAGAAAGAAAAGCAAACTATTTTGAAGCTCCGGGCGAAGCCGCCATGTACGGGCCAAAACTGGACTTCATGGCAAAGGATTCCCTCGGCCGAGAACACCAGGTCGCAACCATACAGCTGGATATGAACCTCCCCGAACGCTTTGACCTTTTCTGCATCAACGAAAAAGGAGAAAAAGAAAGAGTGGTCATGATTCACTGCGCCATCATGGGTTCCATTGAACGATTCTCTGCGGTACTTTTGGAACACCTCGGCGGGAATCTTCCCTTCAGATTTTCCCCCGTTCAGGTCTGGGTACTTCCCATTACCGACGCGCATGAAGAATACGCGAGAGAAGTGCTCGCAACTCTCAAAAAAGCCGGCATCCGAACGGAATTTCACAACGAATCCGAGACCCTCGGCAAAAAGATCCGAAACGGCAAACTCCAAAAAATCCCCTATCTCTTGGTTGTCGGAGACAAAGAGACCGAAGAAAAAACCGTCACGATAGAAACAAGGGGAGAAGAAACCAACAAAGCCGTCCCCCTCACCAAACTTTTGGAAAACTTAAAATAGAAACCAAAAATCTCCCGATAAATCGGGAGATTTTTTATAAAAGTGTTTATAAGTTTACGAAACAGCTAGCTGTAATATCTCAAGGGCTTCTTTAAGTTCCTTCTTGCTTTTTTCTATTTTCTCTTGAGGCGCATTTCGCGAAAGATCAGCCATTACGCTAGAAACAGCATCGCCGACATCATCAGAAATTTTTTCGTATTCAACAACCCCGATGGAATCAAGCAAACGAGCAACCGTTCCTTTTGTTATCGTTCTAACGCCGACACCAGAAAAATCTCCTGTATCTGTTTTAAAAAGCATATCTTTGTCAAAAGAAAAAGGAGAAAAAAGATCATAGGTAGCGTCTTTTTTCTCGAGCAAAGACGTTAAGTAGTCAGCCAGAAAAATAATCGCCTCTTTTATTTGTTGAGGTTCCCTTGTTTTCTGAGCCTCAGAAAATTTTTTTGAAATGATTTCGTACATGATGCAATTATGCCATGGATTATTTTAGAAATCAATACTTTTAGTTGACGTAAAAAGTTAAGCATGTTAACCTAGAAAAGTTGTTGGATTTTCCGATAACGATTGTTCTTTTTATGAGGAGAAGACAAATGAGTAAATGGAACGAAACTTGGGACGGTGATGATTTAGATGATCCGACTCATGACCTACACGGCAAAGCAAATGATTCAGAAGCGCACGAATTTGTCGGGAAAAAAGGAGATGGTGGCAAACACTGCCATCTATGGCAAGATAAAGAAAAAGGTACAACTGGAGTTGAACATCGGGGTAATTGCAAAGTCTGTGATGATGAAAAAAACGAACATACGTGGAGTGATAGCAGCAGTACATTATCTATCGTTTCTCGTTTCTTCGGAGGTAACGGATAATCAACATTGTGAGATAAACAGTACAGGCAAACGATTATCGTTTGCCTGTTTTTTTAATGTACTATTATCACACAGTCAAGTAAACCAAAGCCTTTCCTTTCATTCCGTTCGTCTTTATCTTCCCTTCTTTCACTAACTGAGAAAGATACCGCTCTGCCGTTTTATCGGAAACGCGCAGAAGTTTTTCCACTTCGTCGTTCGTGATTTTTCCGCTCTTCCCCACCTCCGCCAAAATCCGCTCAAGTTTCTTCCGTTTCCGAAATTGCATTTTCTCCCGGGCTTTTGCCAAAAGTTCCATCAAAAAATTCCGTTTGTTTTCTATTACCGGAGGAAGAACAACAACGGGAGGAATGACCACCGCGGGAACATCGTTCACCACCCCGCCCGTCATTCCGGCCCCCGCGCCGGAATCTATGTTGGCCGGAGCAACAGCTGTTTCCGTCGGTACCAAAACCGTTTCTGTGGAAGAAGTTTCCATCGGAGGAATCGGAGCAATAGCTTGGGGTACCTCTTCAACCGAATTCCCGATAGCGCCAACCTCGCTCGATGGCACCATTTCAACCGATGGTTCAATCGGGTGAACCACTTCACTCTTCACTATTTCTTCTTCAACGACTTGTTTATCTTCTTTTGTTTCTGGAGGCATAGTTTTATTGAGTACTTTATAACTTTCACACCTTTGACAAATCTTCACACTTTGCCCAGCTCGGTGAAAAAGTTTTCATCTTGTTTTTCTCCATAAGAAATAAATACTCGTGATACTTTCCATCACTATTTATCCATTCATTCGTCCATCGCATATTCCCCATAACATTTTTTTTATAGTCAATTTCAACCGCCTTAAGCAATTTCCCTGATTCGTTGATAATATTGTTCAATTCTTGTTTTGTCGCTCTCCCCCCAGAACTATAGGACAATAAAACATAACGAGCTTTTGTTTCTTGAACGAGTTTGCGCAGTGCTTGCATCGCGATGAAAGAACCATTCTCGTCTTTCCTAAATTCTTCAAAAACAGAGGCGGCGACCGAATCCCGACTATCTTCTCTTCTGTTGACCTTCCCAAAAACAACGGGTTTGTCGTGTTTTATAATCGTCGTCCAAATATGATAATAAGAAGCATAGCGAACCCTGCTTGGCGGCATTTTTTCATTATTTGAACCATAAGGAGGATCAAAATAAGCCAAATCATAATCATCATCGGCAATCGTTTCAAAAATATCTCCCCGAACAACCTTATGGTGGCCTTCGCTTATGAATCTTTTTGGCAATTTCAAAAATAAATCATGGTACGAACGAGGAGACCATTCCGAAAGATAAGCGACGTAATGACCAAGAGTACTATCTACCGAGTCCAGCGAATAAATTAAACTCGCTAAAATTACACACTTATCAACCCACTCCAAATTCAAGTTTTCAATTTCAT
>CALREZ010000009.1 GCA_943356445.1 Candidatus Nomurabacteria bacterium | reverse complement strand
GGGTGCGTGTGGGTTTGTAGTGTATGACATGCTTGTATTTTACACATTAGGTGTTTCCAAGCTATTGAACCATAACGGTTGTCTTGACATCCTTTGTCTTTTATGAAAGTGTATAGACAGAGGACTCTCAAAAGACCAAAAAGGATCTTTTACAAATCCATATTTTAATCGTCTCAAGGAGACATAGGAGGACTACAGTGGGAACTGTTCTCAAATACGTAAAATTGCTTTTACTTTTTATTATCATCGGCATCATGGTAAGCTATTGTTCCGCCCAACTTGTCGGCGGGAATACGAAATCAAATGCCGCCGGTGCTAAGACAGAGTTAAGCGCCAAACCAACCAAACAGCCGGATTACTCCGCTTTTGTGAAGGACTATCAAAGTCCCGACACGAAGGTGACCGGGGTAGAAATAAACAGCGACGGAAAAATCATCACCAAGATGAAAGACGGGACTCAACCGTACGAAACGTACTTGCCTCCCGTCGGCGACGATAACCTCGTTTCTGATTTGTTGCAGCACAATATCTCCGTCATTACTCATGCGCCGGTAGGAAAGGGTGTCGGGGTGATGGATATCGTCTGGATCGTTATCGGTGTCGCCATTCTCGCGCAAGTGATAATGATGATGACCGGCAAGGGTGCGGGCGGTGCTGGAGGTGCGACAAAATTCTCCAAATCAAAAGCAAATGAAGTGAAACCAGAAGATATTACTACGCGGTTTGTTGATGTTGCCGGCGTTGAAGAAGCGGTTGTGGATGTCGCGGAAGTTGTTGATTTCCTGCACAATCCAGACCCTTACACAAAACTGGGCGCAAAAATTCCTCGCGGTGTGATTCTTACCGGCCCTCCGGGCTGCGGTAAAACTTTGTTGGCGAGAGCTATTGCCGGGGAAGCCGGTGTTCCGTTCTTCCAAATGTCCGGTTCGGACTTCGTAGAAATGTTCGTCGGTGTCGGCGCGGCTCGCGTACGCGATACTTTTGAACAAGCGGAAAAAGCGGCGCCAAGCATTATCTTTATTGATGAAATTGACGCCATCG
This sequence comes from Candidatus Nomurabacteria bacterium, assembly GCA_943356445.1. Taxonomy (GTDB): domain Bacteria; phylum Patescibacteriota; class Minisyncoccia; order Phycocordibacterales; family CAIJYI01; genus CAIJYI01. Next base: position 37,302 of record CALREZ010000009.1, on the reverse strand, counting down.
GACGAAGCAGAAGCTCCGGCCACGGCAATAACAACGACGAAAGAGAACAAACATTAAACGCCATCCTGACGAAAATGGACGGATTCGGCGAAATGAACGTTCCTGTTATCGTGCTTGCCGCAACAAACCGAGATGATATTCTTGACGCAGCGTTGATGCGCGCCGGACGTTTTGACCGTAAAGTGAACATTCACTTGCCGGATTTAAAAGGTCGTGAACAGATCATTAAGGTCCATACCGCTAAGAAGCCTTTAGAAGAAGGAACCAATCTTCTTGAAGTCGTCAGAGGAATGACCGGAGTTTCCGGCGCTGATCTTGCCAACTTGGCGAATGAAGCGGCCCTTATTGCGGTTCGCAGAAAAGGGGACACTATCGTTGCTAACGACTTTGAATTGGCAAAAGATAAGGTTACCATGGGCGCAAAAAGCGGATTGAAGATGAAGGAACACGACAAGCGGAATACCGCTTATCATGAAGCCGGACACGCCATCGTCGGTTACTTGCAGCAAAACTTTGACAAGTGTACGAAAGTGAGCATTTTACCTCGGGCAAACGCTCTCGGTATTACTCAGTTCACACCTGAAGAAGATAAAGTAAGCATGACGAAGGCTCAAATCTTTTCCACTATTAAAATGGCTTACGGCGGACGCGCGGCGGAAGAGATTATCGGCGGCGCTGAAAATATCACTACGGGCGCATCAAACGACATCCAACGCATTACTTCAATGTTGACCTCTTGCATTATGCAGTGGGGACTCTCTGAAAGCGTCGGACAGCTTGCGTACGCCAGTGAGTACGGAGACCATTTGGCTCACTCAGTCCAACGGTTGCCGTATTCTGAAAAGACCGCTCAAATGATGGATGAAGAAAAACAAGCGCTGGCTGAAAAGCTCTATCTTGAAACAAAACAAATTTTGTTGGACAATAGAAGCAAAATGGACGCGATGGCTAATGCTTTACTGAAATGGGAAACCATTGAAGTGGAACAAATTGAAGCTATTATGGAAGGCCGCGAGCCTCCTACTCCAAAATGGTTTGTTGAACCAACTGCTCCGGTCGTTCTTTCTAAAGAATAAATAAGCTTAAAAAAGACGATTGAAATACACACACCCTTGCCGAAATTTCGGCAAGGGTGCTTTTTTGTACTTACGCAAATCTAGTCAAAGTTCGCATATGCAAACTTTGACTAGATTTTTTTAAGGAATGGCAATCTTCCTTTTTTCTTTTTGCTTGTTTCTTGTTCCTTTTGTTTATTTATCCCTGCGAGCGTATCGGGGCGTGGCGGACGATGTCTACGATGGCATCAAGATCATCGGTGATGAGATAAAGAGAGAGATCTTCTTTTGAAATAGTATGGTGTTTTTCGCAGAGTTCTTTTTTGATGAAGTTCTGCATTTTTCGCCAAAACGTTTTTCCGACGAGAATAATCGGGACAGGCTCTATTTTTTTGGTTTGAACGAGCGTGATGATCTCAAAGAGTTCGTCCAGCGTGCCGAAACCGCCGGGGAAGAAGAGGTAGGCTTCCGCCGCATAGGCCAGGAGAACTTTTCGCACGAAAAAATGCTGGAAGGTGGTGCTTTCGTTCAGGTAAGGATTTATTTTCTGTTCGGTCGGGAGTTTGATATTGAGTCCGAGCGAATAGCCTTTTGATTCGTAGGCCCCGCGGTTGGCCGCCTCCATTATGCCGGGGCCTCCGCCGGTAACCACGCCGATGCCATATTCGGAAAGCCGGTGCGCCAATTCTCGCGCAGTTTTGTAGTGGTCGTTATCTTCCGTGAAGCGCGCCGAACCGAAAAAGGTGACGGTTCGTTCCAAACCTCGCAAAAACTCAAATCCGCGGGAAAATTCTTCCGAGATGTGTTCCACTCTCGTATCAATGAGCTTCCCGAATTCCTCTTTGGAAAGAGCGACCGGAGTCGTGTGTACTAATTCCGTAAATTTTGGTTTTTTCATATGCGTCATTATACTCCTTTTTGACTCTTTTTTAAAATATGAGAGAATGGAAGAGAAGCTAAACAAATTTTTATGAATCCGCAAGAACATTTTTCATTTGCAGAAAACAGCGAAAGTGAGCAAGAAAAAGGGTTGCCGCCGATTATTCATGACGTTGTTTCCGGAAAACATCTCATGATGAATGAAATAAAAATGAAGGAACACGAACGGCCGGCGTCGGTGGAGAAAGTGATGTCCGAGCTTACCGCTTGGGCGAAAAGCGAGCTTAAGATGGACGACGAGGGAGCTGAGGAATTCGTCGGAAAAATGTTTGTTCCCGATAATGCTTCCGGAACGGTAACGGTTTCGGGAAATCTTACCTTGGCCGGAATGCCTATTACGTATTTTCCGTCAGGCGTACACGCGCTCCAGTGCGCCGATTTTTCATACACGAATCTTACAGAAGTTCCGGAAATTGACGTAGACCTGTCTCTTTTTCTCAATAATACGAAAATAAGCTCTTTTACCGGAAATGAAAAGTTCCGCGTGGGGAAAAACCTCATCGTTCCTCCCGAGGTTGAAAGGGAAGCTAAACTGAAATTGCGCGAAAAGGTGGGCGGAGTGATCGCTTCGTAAGGTTCTTTGCTTTTTCCGAGCGCTTTTGCGCGAATTATTGACTTTTTCTCATAGAAAGAGTATTGTAAGGTTAACGCCTGAGAGGGCGATTTTTAAAACGCAGAAAAACTAAAATACCATGCAAAATTTCATTCAATATCTGAAAGATACCAAAGGAGAGATGAAACACGTGAATTGGCCGACCAAAAGCCAAACCGTCGCTTTTACTTCTCTTGTCATCTTGATCTCTGTCGCGGCTGCTTTTTTGCTCGGTGTTTTTGACGCCGGATTCCGAAAAGCGCTTGAAGTTTTTCTTTCTCGGTAAAAAATAAAAGTTAAAGTTCAACACTATTTTTATGGCAAAACAAGAAATAGCCGGGGAACGAAATTGGTACGCGATTCACACCTACGCGGGGTATGAAAACGCGGTTGCTCGAAATCTCAAGCAACGCATTGATTCGCTCGGCATGGAAGACAAAATTTTCAACGTTATCGTCCCGATTGAGAAGAAGATCAAGGTGAAAGGAGGGAAGAGAGTTGAAACCGAAGAAAAGATTTATCCCGGGTATGTCCTCGTGGATATGATCGTGACGGACGACTCATGGTATGTCGTTCGCAATACTCCTCGCGTGACCGGATTCGTCGGCGCCGGGGTTACTCCCGTACCTCTTGATAAGAAAGAAACCGACATGCTCTTCGGACGCATGGGCGCGGAAACGGCAAAGCACAACATTGACCTTATCGACGGAGAGGCTGTTATCATTACCGACGGGCCGTTCAAAGATCTGGAAGGAAGAGTCAGTGAGGTTGACGACGAGCGCGGAAAGGTGAAAGTGCTGGTATCGCTCTTCGGACGAGAAACGCCGGTTGAACTGGATTTTCTCCAGGTTAAACGGATTTAACAGGGCAGAAATTGTCGGTTTGGCTTCTACTTATCGGCAACTGTAAAATTGTAAGTTAATGAAATTATTATGGCAAAAAAAGTTGTTAAGAAAATAAAATTGCAGATCGCGGGCGGAAAAGCGAATCCTTCGCCTCCAGTCGGCCCGGCTCTCGGACAGGCAGGTATCAATATCGGAGATTTCGTCCAGAAATTCAACGCCGCAACGGCAGCAATGGTTGGAGATATTATCCCGGTAGTCATCAGTGTCTACGAAGACCGAAGCTATGACTTCATTTTGAAAACCCCCCCGGCTTCACGATTAATTTTGAAAGCCGCTGGCCTTGCGAAAGGTTCCAAGAAAAATGCGGTTTCCAAAGCGGGAAAGATCACTTCGGCTCAGGTGAGAGAAATAGCAGAAAAGAAAATGCCCGACCTGAATGCAAACGACGTGGAAATGGCAATGAAAATTATTGCCGGAACCGCGAGATCCATGGGAATTGATATCAAGGACTAATAAAAATATAACAAGATAAAACCCGCTACGGAAAATTCCATGGCGGGTTTTTCAAAAATTTTCAATTTGCAATTTTTAATTTTCAATCAATTCGCAATGTTTCAACGTTAAAATTTTCAAACACGACGGTTTCGTTCGGATTTGAAAATTCATTGAAAATTGCAAATTGAAAATTTTTAAGAATTATGTGTATAATATCCCTATGAAGAAAAAAATAACTGATAAATCAGCAAAACCTTCTTGGGATGAATACTTTTTGACACTTACTGAAGCGGTTGGAACCCGATCATCGTGTAATCGCGGGAGAACGGGGTGTATCATCACACGCGACCATCGGATATTGGCGACCGGATATTCCGGGGCGCCGAGAGGGCTTCCTCATTGCGATGATGTCGGTCATGAAATGCATAAAGTGACTCACTCGGACGGTTCTGAAACGGAACACTGCATTCGGACGACTCACGCGGAACAAAATGCCATAGCCGTTGCGGCGCGTTTCGGCATATCGCTTGATGGCGGAACTTTGTACTGTCATATGACCCCGTGTTATACCTGCGCAAAAATGGCGATAAATGCGGGAATAAAGAATGTCGTCGTGTTGAAAGATTATCTCGCCGGAAAACGGTCAAAAGAAATTTTTAAGGAAGCAAAAATAAAATTGACGATTGCAACAAAAGAAATAGAACGGTATTGCGGAATAAATCAGAAAAATAAAGAGAAACAATGATTTTAAAAATAAAAAAACTGAATAAAAACGCGAAACTTCCATCATATGCTCATCCGGGCGATGCCGGTCTTGATTTGTTCGCTTCTGAAAATATCGGGGTTTTTCCTTTTAAGAAAGCTGTTATTCCAACGGATATTTCCATGGAAATACCAAAAGGCTTCGTGGGGCTTATCTGGGATAAAAGCGGTTTGGCGGTAAACGAAGGGATTAAAACTATGGCCGGAGTCATTGATTCCGGCTATCGCGGAGAAATTCTTGTCTGTCTCTTTAATTTGACCGAAAAAAAATACGTTTTCAAAAAAGGCGATAAAATTGCCCAGATTCTTATTCAAAAGAAAGAAAAGGTAACCATAAAAGAAGTAAAAATTCTCAAAGCAACCAAACGCGGGGAAGGACGGTTTGGAAGTACGGGGAAAAAATAGATTGTTTGTCTTACGGTAAAATGGTATAAAAGCGGAAGAATAGTTTTTTTACAACCCGCCTTCGCCAAAGGCTACGGCGGGCAAGGGAGGAATAAAGAGTGAGACAATATCTGAAACTTTTGCGATGTATACAAAAAGACGGTTTCCTGAAAGGAAATCGTACGGGTACCGACACTAAAGGTGTGTTCGGGTATCAAATGCGTTTTGATCTTTCCAAAGGATTTCCTTTGGTGACAACCAAAAAGATTCATTTTAAAAGCGTCATTCATGAGCTTTTGTGGTTTTTGAAGGGCGATACGAATACCAAATATCTTCGCGATAACGGTGTGAAAATTTGGGACGAGTGGGCGACGGAAAACGGCGACTTGGGTCCGGTCTACGGATACCAATGGCGTTCGTGGCCGACACCCGACGGAAAAACGATTGACCAAATGGCGCTTCTGGTTGAACAGATCAAAAAACATCCGAATTCTCGGCGTCATATTATTTCTGCATGGAATGTCTGCGATCTGCCGGACGAAAGCATTTCTCCGCAAGCGAACGTGAAAAACGGAAAAATGGCGCTCGCGCCGTGCCACTGTCTTTTTCAATTTTACGTCGCCGGCGGAAAATTATCATGTCAGCTCTATCAGCGGAGCTGCGATACGTTTCTCGGCGTTCCGTTCAATATCGCTTCGTATGCTCTTTTGACGATCATGATGGCGCATGTGTGCCATCTTGAACCCGGAGAATTTATTTGGACGGGAGGAGATACTCATTTGTATGTCAACCATATGGAACAAGTGGCGATACAGCTTAGTCGTCGCCCGAAAAAACTTCCGAAACTGGCGATCGTCCGCAAAGTGGATTCCATCTTTGATTTCAGGTATGAAGACTTTGAACTTACGGGGTATAGACCCCATGATGCTATCAAAGCTCCGATTTCCATATAAGATAATGAAGCAAACCGTTTGCATTATCGTCGCGGTGGATAAAAATCGCGTTATTGGGAATAAAGGGAAAATTCCTTGGAATCTTCCGGCGGATCTTGCTTACTTTAAAAAAGTAACGGGAACACGGCCGATTATTATGGGACGAAAAACTCACGAGTCCATCGGACGCATTCTGCCGGGAAGGAAAAATATCGTTATCAGTTCTCAAAAAGAATATCGGCCGATTGCCGGCGCCAAACTTGCCGGCAATCTGACAGAAGCGCTGAAAATTGCCGGAAGCGGAAAAGTATTCGTTATCGGCGGGGCGAATGTGTACGAACAGGCGATTCCTCTCGCGGACAGAGTTTATGCGACGCATATAAACGCCGAGTTTGAGGGCGATACGTTCTTTCCAAAATTGAGCAAAGAAGAATGGGAAGAAAAAATAAATATAAGAGGGCTTTGGAAAAGAATGTATTGGAAAGATGCAGAAAATCCTTATTGCTTTATCTGGAAAATATACGAGAGAAAGAAAAAGTAGATTGTGTAAACGGACGCCGTATTGGTGTCCGTTTTTTCTTTTTGTTATGATGAAGGTATGAAAAATAAACTTATTGTGCTTGAGGGCGGGGACGGGTCAGGGAAGGCGACGCAGGGCAAACTCCTTTTGGAATACTTGAAAAAGAACGGGACGGTTTCGTATTTTGATTTTCCTCAATATGGAAAAACGGTTTTCGGCGACCTGACCGGACGATGTCTTTCCGGAGATTTCGGTGATTTTGTGCACATGTCGCCGTATCTTTCTTCTTTGCCGTATATGCTTGACCGCGCCTGCGCGAAAGATGCGATTATTTCCGCGCTTGAAAAAGGAAATGTTGTCTGTAATCGCTATACGACGAGCAATATCGGTTTTCAAGCGGCGAAATTGGAAGGAAAAGAGAGGGAAGAGCTGATTCGTTTTTTAGAAAAAGGAGAATATGAAGAGCTGGGATTACCGAAACCGGACGTCGTTATGTATCTGGATGTCCCGAGAGAAGTCGCTTCCGCGCTCGTTTTAAAAAAAGAAAAACGCGATTATTTGGGAGAAGGGGGAGTGAAAGACCAATACGAGAAAGATATTCCGTATCAGGAAAAGGTCGCGGAGGTCTATCGTTCGCTCTCCGAAGAACGGGAAAATTGGCACATCGTTTCTTGTTCCGAGAATGGAACGATTTTCTCCCCTGAAACTATACGCGAAAAGATTGCGGAAATTCTTAAAAAATACAACCTGTAAACAACACCCTGACAAGATTGCGGACTTTCTTTTTATGGGACATAATCCAAAAAGGAGGTTTCCCTTTTTGTAAAAAGGGAATGGCTCGTTCATTGAAAAAAGAAGATGTTTTTATTTGCAAAGGAGGTCGTATGACGACGCAAGAAATTGATTTGTTCGGTTTTGTTACCGGATTGATTTCCAAAAAGAAACCCGAACAAAAACCAACCCCCGCCGAATCGGCGGAGGACAAGAAACCTCAAAAACCCGAAGACGAAGAAGATCGTCCGATAACACTCAAACGATAGGAGGGAGAGATGAATCAGAAAAAATTATGCAAGCTTCCCGATGGAAACGGGAAGATGCAGAGCCCGAATGATTACGGTTTGCTGGCGCCGGCTTTTGCCGATAGCTGCGAACAAGTCATCGAGTCTCTGGATGAAAAAGGCCCGAGAGAGATAAAACACACGACCGCTTATTTGGCGTTTCGTTCCGGTATCGTCTGTCAAACAGACGCTAACGGTACTCTCGGCATTACGATTACTTCCAAAGAAAAGGACGCCAAAGGAAAAACGGTACGCCAAGCATTTACTATCGGCGCGCGCGCGGAAGCCAATACGCTCGGGAGAGAAATCTCTTCCGCGGACTTGAAAACCCGCACGATGCCCAAAAAGTTTATGACTCGGGCGAAAATTGACCAGCTTTTGCAGTCAGTTATTCCCGTAGCGCAAAAAACGGCCGACGGCATTCAAAAAAAGGCGGATCAACAAAACTGGAAGATTTTTCCTTACTTTTTTGAACCATCACACTGCGCGTCCGTTGATTGCGATCCAGAACTTGAGCCCAATGTTGAGCTCATCGCCAGTCTTACCTCGCACGCGTACAGCGTTGTGGCGCAAGAACTCGGCGCGCAAGTTTCGGATCTGAAGGTCTTGTGCGCGAAGTTTACCGACTCAACGGTAGCGGCGGATTCTCAAGGGTCTCAAATTGATACCATGATCCCCCGTATGCGGCTTGTTATTCAGGTGAAAACCGTTAACGGTTCTGAAGCGTTCGGCGCGATCGGCGGTTCATCCGGCACTTTCTTTGAAATGCTTTCACGGAACGTTCCCGATGAAAAAGATGTTTCTCCGGAAGCGGCTGCTGCTAATCCTTTGATTATCAGTAAAGATCCTCATGACATCGTTACTCGTCTCGCGAAGAGAGTGGCGAAAGAAGCGATCAACCTTGATCGCGCGGAAGGCGCAGGCGTATTGGGTAAAGAAGGATATGTTATCCTTTCCGCTCAAGCGGCAGGCGTACTCGGTCATGAAGTGATCGGTCATCCTCACGAAGCGGATATTCTTATTGAAAACAAGAATAACCCCAACGCGAAGATTAAGTTGATGGGTACGATGGGCGCTCGTTTCTCCGACCATTCCAAATTCAACGTATTTGAAACGGCTGAACCGAACTTTTTAGTCGGCAAACGCCAAGTCAAATTCTCTTGGGGCGCGATGCCTCAATTTGACGAATACTGCGTTGAGTGCAAGAAAGTCCAGCTCATTGAAGCGGGACGAAAAGTCGGCGCTTTGAACAACCATTATACGTTGAACGAAGTGGCGAGCGGTATTGACGCCGAACTCGGCGAAAGAATGCGGAAAGAAGGCTTGTCCGGACGTTCTCGTTCTGAAGACTACGGAAAAATTCCTCAAGTTCGCATGACCACGACGGTTATTGAACCTGATGAAGACGGCCCAAAAAGCGTTCAAGAAATGGCGAACCTGATTCCCAAAAACATGAAAGGCGTTTACATCAAATCCATCAACGGTGGATGGGTAAATACCGAAAATGGGGACTTCATGTTGGACGGTATGCTGTGTTTCTTGATTGAAAACGGCATGATTACCGAAAAACCGCTGAAGGGCATTAAGATCCAAGACAACATTACCCGGTTCCAAGAAAAGATTGTTGCCATCGGTTCATCCGAAACGGCAAAATATCCTTTCACCGGTTACTGCGGAAAGGGTCTGGATGGTAAGGGTAACCAATGGGTTCCCGTTGAAGCGATCGCTCCTGCGGTATTGCTTCAAAAAATTACTTTTGCCGGCGGCAGCGTTACTCCATGGCAACGCATTCTTGACGCCTACGACAGCGAGCACAAGAAAGTGCTTCTTGGTCAAAAAACTTTGGAACAAGTGTATATTCCTGAAATAGCGGAATTGCTTGAACCTGGTGAAAGCCAACAAGGCGTGTGTTTGGTTACCGCGTGCTTCTCTATTGAAGGCGAAGCGGACTATATCCTCGGAAGAAGGATAGACACTTCCACCCACAAAGTCTCCGCAAAAGACGAAGACAAATTGATAGAGCGAGGCGACCCCTATGATTGCTAACAGTCCTCCAAAAGACACATTCGCAAGTATTGAAGTCTTGGAGGAACTTGCGAAGGAAGAAATGGGACGGTTCAAAAAATCTATCGCCAAGGCGTCAGGCGCTTACTTTAAGGCTCAATCCGGTGGGTTGAGCCCCGAAGAAGCCAAAGAGCTTTGGCAAAAGATCGTAAGAGCCGGAACTATCATTTCGTTTCTTGCCGATGATGCTCATGATACGGCATTCGGCATACTCAAAGATCCCGATCATGAAAGGAAAACTTGGGATCGTCATTTGACCGGCGCGCGGACATTGACCCGCACTACGCCGAAAGGGTATGCGCTTTCCGTTGCGGCGAAATTTCTGAACCTGGAAGAAACGACCGATAAGGTCGCTTCTCTGGTTTCAAGAAGCACCGCGGTTCAATGCGATCTATATCAGGTGGCGGCGAAAGCGAAAGCTTTTATTGACCACTATGAATATGCAAAGAAACAAGCGGATAAGTTCGGCAATACCGACGATGAATTGGCTCGGAAATACGCGAGCTTGAAGACATGGGAGAGAAAAGAAGAATTTGATCAATTCTCTTCCGTTGCCGAAAAAGCGACCGCGGGCGTCATTGAAGTTTTTATTGAAGGACCGATAAAACTTTATTTGATGATTTCTCCCGAACAGCTGATGATCCTTATCCAAGGTTTGGCCATGAGAAACGCGTTTGATTTTATGAACGCGGAAAAGAAAGGTTTTGACGACAGTCTTACCTTGCTTCTCAACTCTCAAAAAGCCGTTGAAACATCTTCTCTCTTCAAAATCATCCGTGAATTGCTCGCGGAAGGTCTGAAGAAATATCACTCTTTATGGAAAGAAGAGAACGAAGAAATTCGTCATTCGTTCATAGACGAAGACCGAGCAAAACGTTTCGTGGAATGTTTTGAAAACGGCACTTTGTTCGTGAAAAGCAGATAAAAGTACGCACCCCGGTTTCGGCCGGGGTGTTTTTTGCGTAATTTTTTGGAGCGTGTATTATTAGAGAATGATCAAAGAAACGATACAAAAGGAAATAAACAAAATTCTCGGCGAAAATGCTCGGGATTTTGTCGTGGAAAAATCTTCTGAATTCGGGGATTACGCGACGAATGCGGCGATGATGAATGCGAAGGGGAGAGAGGGCGGTCCCCGCGAATTTGCCGAATTTCTTATCTCTGAACTATGGAAATCGGAGGAAATAAAAAAGGTTGTTGAAAAAATGGGAGTTGCCGGGCCGGGATTCATCAATTTTTATTTGAAAGACGAGATTGTGAGCGGACATATCGGCGAAATTTTGGAGAGCGGCGCGGAATATGGAAAGAATGAAAAAGAAAAAGGAGAAAAGGTGATTATTGAATACACCGATCCGAATCCTTTCAAAGAATTTCATATCGGACACCTGATGACGAACACCCTTGGTGAAGCGCTTTCTCGGATTATTGAAGCGAACGGAGCGGAGGTAAAACGCGCGTGCTATCAGGGCGATGTCGGCATGCATGTGGCGAAAACGGTTTGGGCAATAAGCAAAAAGCAAAAAGAAATAAGGGACGCGAGCGATCTTGGCCAAGCCTATTCTTATGGAGCTCAAAATTACGAAGAATATAAAACAGAAATTCAGGAGGTTAATAAGAAAATTTACGACCGAAGCGATGAAGAGATAAACAAGATTTACGATGAAGGGCGGAAGATATCGCTGGAGTATTTTGAACATATCTATAAACGGCTTGGCACGCATTTTGACTATTACTTTTTTGAGAGCGAAACAGGGGTGCTCGGCAAAAAGATAGTGGAAGAAAACCTGGATACCGTGTTTTTCAAAAGTGATGGCGCGGTGGTATTTCCGGGCGAAGAACACGGCTTGCATACGCGCGTCTTTCTGAATTCCGAAGGATTGCCGACGTACGAAGCGAAAGAATTGGGGTTGGCGAAAATAAAATATGATGCGTATCCGTATGATACTTCTGTTGTGGTTACCGGAAATGAAGTGAATGACTATTTCCAAGTCTTGCTTTGCGCGATGTCGCTTGTTTTTCCGGAACTGGAAAAGAAAACCAAACATGTTTCGCACGGCATGCTCCGTCTTCCGACGGGGAAGATGTCTTCCCGTACCGGCGACGTGATTACCGCCGAGGCGCTTATCGGAGCGCTTTCCGAAATGGTGATGGAAAAAATTGCGGATCGCGATATTGAAGACAAAGGAAAGGTGGCGGAAGAAATTGCCGTCGCCGGAATAAAATACTCCGTTTTGAAACAGTCGCCCGGAAAAGATATCATCTTTGATCCGCAAAAAGCGCTTTCTTTTGAAGGCGATTCCGGCGCTTACCTGCAATATGCCTACGTAAGAACTCAATCCATTCTGCGAAAAGCGAGCTCTACAAGGGTAGTCCTTGTTGATACAAGGACTACCCTTGTAGAACCGATATCTGTGTTAGAAAGACTGCTTTTTGAAGGATTGCCGAATACGGTTTTGATGGCACGCAGGGAACTTGCTCCGAATTATATCGCCACCTATTTGATTGATCTCTGCCGCGAATTCAACGCTTATTACGAACAAAACCAAATTCTTGGAAACGAACACTCCGAACACCGCCTTGCTCTCGTAAAAGCGGTCGGTATCGTCCTCAAAAACGGCCTCACTTTGCTTGGAATTCCCGTGTTGGAGAAAATGTAAAACAACGCAATCGCCCTCTTTTATCACTTCGTCAATGTTTTCACGGGGCGTTCTTCGTGTTAATGTATATTTACTATGGAAGAAGCACAAAAAAAGTCTAAAATCGCCGAAAGCGAGGAAAAAACCCTTGCTTTTTGGCGGGAAAATAACATTTTTGAGAAATCGCTCAAACAAACCGAGAATAATGAGCCGTTCATTTTCTATGATGGGCCTCCTTTTGCGACGGGTATGCCGCACCCGGGTCATATTCTTCAGGGTGTTCTGAAAGACGCCGTGCCTCGTTACGCAACTATGAAAGGGCAGTATGTCCGCCGGGTATGGGGCTGGGATTGCCATGGGTTGCCGATTGAAAACATGGTGGAAAAGGAACTCGGATTGGAACACAAAAAAGACATTGAAATTTACGGCATTGAAAAATTCAATCAGTTCGCGAATGACAGCGTGCTTCGCTATGACGCCGACTGGAAGAAAGCGGTTCCGAGAATCGGAAGATGGATAGATATGGAGAACAGTTACAAGACGATGGACTGGAAATATACCGAATCCATCTGGTGGGCTTTCAAAACGCTTTTTGATAAAGGTCTGATCTACGAAGGGTACAAACCGATGCATATCTGTCCGCGGTGCGAAACGACGCTCGCCGCGAGCGAGGTTTCTCTGAACTATCAGAATGTGAAAGATTTGTCCGTTACGGTAAAATTTGAACTCGTTGACGAGCCTGGAACTTTTGTGCTCGCATGGACGACAACTCCGTGGACGTTGCCGGGAAATGTCGCGTTGGCGGTAGGAAAGGGAATTGATTACCTTAAAGTAAAAAGTAAAAAGGAAAAAGGAAAAAGCACTGCGACGGATGCCGAAAAAATGAAAGAAGGAGAAACATATATTATTGCAAAAGAACGGATTGGTGATGTTTTGAAAGGCGAGGAATACGAAATAATTGAGGAATTCGCCGGCGAAACGCTTATCGGTAAATCCTACAAACCGCTTTTTGATTATTACGCGAGCGACAAAAAACTTCCGCAGCGAAAGAACGGCTGGAAAATTTACAACGCCGATTTCGTTACGACGGAAACCGGTACCGGCGTCGTGCATATCGCTCCGGCATTCGGAGAAGATGACATGGAGCTCGGAAAAAAAGAAATTTTGCCTTTTGTACAGCATGTCGGAATGGACGGCGTATTCAAGCATGAAGTTTTTGATTTTGAAGGCATGTCGGTGAAGCCGAAAAGCGACGACGAAAAAACCCGTCTCGGAACCGATATCGCCATCATCAAATACCTGCAAGATCATGAAACGTATTTTTCCAAAGAAAAAATAGAACACTCCTATCCGCTCTGCTGGCGCTGCGATACTCCGCTTTTGAATTACGCGGCTTCTTCATGGTTCGTGAAGGTAACCGCGATAAAAGACGAAATGATACGGGCGAACAGCGAAATTCGCTGGGTTCCGGAAACCATGAGGGACGGCCGTTTTGGAAAATGGCTGGAGGGGGCGCGCGATTGGGCCATTTCTCGTTCGCGATATTGGGGCGCGCCGATTCCCGTATGGAAATGCCAAAAATGCAATAAAGTAAAAGTCGCCGGTTCTCTTTTGTCGCTTCATCAGGACACGAAATTACGCAATCGATATTCGGTCATGCGTCATGGAGAAGCCGAGAGCAACGCGACCAATACCGTCAGTTCGCGCGTGGAAAATCCGACGCATCTCACGGAAAAAGGCAGAAAACAAGTGGAAGAAACGGCGGAAAGTTTGAAAGGGGAAAAGTTTGATATGGTTTTTGCTTCCGATTTTGTGCGAACGAAAGAAACGGTTGAGATTATGGCGGAAAAATTCAAAATATCTCCCGATAAAATCATTTTTGACCCGCGTCTCCGTGAAATAAATACCGGAGAATACGACGGAAAAAGCGTTGAAGCATATCATCGCCAATTCGCCGATTTCATGGAACGGTTTACGAAAAGGCCGCCAGGCGGAGAGAACATTCACGATGTGCGAAAACGCGCAATGGATTTTTTGTTTGAGACCGACAAAAAAATGGAAGGGAAGAATATCCTGATCGTTACTCACGAATACGTTTTGTGGATGCTTGATACGACGACGAAAGGCCTTTCTGATAAGGAAACCTATGAAGTCCGAATGAATACCGAAGGGTATGCGAGAAATGCCGGAGTTACGGAAGTCGCTTTTTCTTCCTATCCGCACGGAAGCGATTACGAGATCAACCTGCATCGCCCGTACATAGATGAAATAATTCTTTCCTGCGATTGCGGTGGTCAAATGAAACGTGTTCCCGAGGTCTTTGACTGCTGGTTTGAATCCGGTTCCATGCCGTACGCGCAATTCCATTATCCTTTTGAGAATGAAAAAGAATTTGAACGCAATTTTCCCGCGGACTTTATCGCCGAGGCGGTGGATCAGACACGCGGCTGGTTTTACAACATGCTCGTTCTTTCTATCGGTTTGTTCGGGCGCGCGCCTTTTGAAAATGTAATCACTACCGGATTGATTATGGCGGAAGATGGGCAAAAAATATCAAAAAGGCTGAAAAATTACGCCGATCCGATGGAAATGGTGCAAAAATACGGCGCCGACTCACTGCGATATTATTTGCTTTCCACCCCGGTTGTTCATGGAGAGGATCTGAATTTCTCCGAGAAAGGTGTGGACGAAATCTACAAAAAGATTATTGTTCGCCTGCAAAATGTCGTTGCTTTTTACGAATTATACGCAGGAGACAAAAAAGAAGAATTGGCCTTTCCGAAGAGCGCGCACATTCTTGATGAATGGATATTTGCCCGACTGGGAGAAGTCCGCGTGGAAGTGGAAAACGCGATGGAAAAATACGAGTTGGATCGCGCGGTACGCCCGATCTCGCTCTTCGTTGATGACCTTTCCACTTGGTATTTGCAAAATTCCCGTGAGCGTCTGAAAGGAAAAGAGGGAAGCGATGCCGATAGTGTTACTGCGAGAGAAATGCTTCGCTATGTACTATTTGAATTCTCAAAGATTATCGCTCCGTTCGTTCCTTTTGTGGCGGAAGAAGTCTATCAGAAAGTAAAAGACAGTAAAGCGAAAGAAAGCGTGCATTTGGAATTATGGTCAACCATAGAAACGTTGAAAGATGATCCGATACTCGCGCTCATGAACGAAACCAGAAAAATCGTTTCTCTCGGACTGGAGGCTCGCGCGAAAGGCGCGCTCAAGGTTCGCCAGCCGCTCAAAAAGATAACGCTCAAGGCGGAATTGAAATCTTTGTTTGCCGTTCCTATCGGGAAAGAATTTCTTGCGCTTATCGCCGACCGCGTCAACGTGAAAGACGTTGCATTTGATAAAATTTCAGAGGAAGTTTTATTGGACACGGAGATAACTCCCGAACTGAAAGAAGAGGGAACGCTCCGCGAATTTATCCGCAACGTTCAAGAACTCCGCAAAAAAGAAGAGCTCAACCCGAATGACCGCGAACAGACGCTGCTCGTTTCAACCGATGAAACCGGACAAAAATTCCTCAATAAATTCAAAAAAGAAATTAAAAAAGCGACGTTGTTTGCCGACTTGGAATTCGCCGACCTTTCGAAGGGCGAAAAAGCCGGAAGCGAAGACTTTGCCGCTATGATCGCCTTAAAAAAGTCCTAACCGTCAAAACACCAAAAACCGGCTCAAATGAGCCGGTTTTTTGGAACCGAATCGGGTCAAATAGGGGCAATTGACCCGATTCGCCTTTAGAAGTACAGAAAGGCGCCATCTTCAGAATGGCGCCTATTTTTCCCTTTGGTTGCTTTCTTTCAGCATCTTTTTTATCCAAGGAATGCATTTCCCACATCGGCTTCCCGCGCCGCATAGTTTTTTCACCTGCGATACTTTTGTGCAGGAATTTTCGTCTATGCATTTTTGCAGTTCTTTTTCCGTTACGGCTCGGCATATGCAAACGTACATTTTTCCTCCTTTTTTTTGTTTCCTTATCCTTTTATAGTATATCGGCAAATGCTTGTCAAAAAATAGTTTTTTATGCCATTTTTTTCTCTCTCACCGTTGGTTTGTGAAAGATAAGAGCATAATGATAACTTCCGGCAGAGAAACGGCGTTCGTAGACGAAGCCGGCGTTTTTTGAAAGCTTCATTGCTTCTTCTTCAGAAAAAACATGTTCGGGTTGCGGGCCGGCGCCTCCGAAAGAAGCGACCCAATCCACGACAAGCATTCTTCCTCCCGGGCGGAGAATTCGATCGGCTTCTTTGAGAATTCCTTCTTTGTCTGAATGGGAGAAAAACGTATCGGGAATAATGACGACATCGGTTGAGAGAGGGCCGAGGCTTGTTCCTCCAATTTTTTCCACGTTTCCGTTTACGACGCGGACATTCATATGGTGGCGTTCGGAAGCTTCTTTCTTCAATTTTTCCACCATTTGTCCGCGAGAATCAATCCCGTAAATCGTTCCGGCGCCCTTTAAGGCGCGCGCGGCCGCAAGCGTGTGTCCACCAGATCCCGATCCGAAGATGACGATCTTGTCGCCGGGGGTTAACTTTAGTTCGCGGATGTTGTCGTCTGGGTTTGAAAACTGCATAATAGACAGTATAGCATCATTTTGTAATAACAATAAAATGTCATTTATGGATAAAATAATCACTCAAATTTGGAAAAATTTTGAATCAATAAAAAGAGTTACTCAAGATAAAAATCCGATGGAATTTTGGTCGGCCCGCGATTTGATGCCAATGCTGGGATATTCCACTTGGCGCATGTTTTCGGAGGTTATAAGAAAATCCAAAGAAGCTTGTAAAATAAGCGGAAATTCCACGTCTGACCATTTTGTCGGCGCCGACAAAATGGTATTGACAGGATCCGGGGCAAGACGTGAAATTGAAGATATTTTCCTCACTCGTTATGCTTGTTATTTGATAGCCCAAAACGGCGACCCACGCAAACCTCAGATTTCGCTTTCTCAAACATATTTTGCGTCTCAAACGCGAAAACAGGAACTTTTGGAAAAGAGAGAACATGAAGATCGCCGGCTGGAAGCTCGCGAAAAATTAAAAGATACTGAAAAGAAAATTGAGGGAACCGTATATGAAAGGGGTATACGCCTTCCCGTTGAATTCGCGACATTCAAAAATAAACATATAGAGGCTCTCTACGGCGGAATTACCGCAAGTGAACTGAAACGAATTCGGAAAATTCCGACAGGAAGATCTCTTGCTGATTTTGACAGTCATGTGGAATTAAAAGCCAAGGATTTTGCGTTAGCGATGACGGAACACAACATTAAAGAGAAAAATATCCGAGGAAAAGAAGCGATGAATGCCGAGGTCGTAAGAAATAGCAGGGAAACGCGGCAAGCGTTGCTTCATCGCGGGATAAAGCCGGAAAACATAAAACCAGAAGACGATTTGAAACAGATTGAAACACGAAGAAAAAAAGAAATAAAAGAATTGAAAAATAGTTAAATCTGCGAATACCGTGTCTTATCATCTCTATCAAACCCGAGGATTCGTTCTGCGGAGCGCCAATATCGGAGAAGCGAATAAACTGTTTTTCATTTTTACCGAGAAAATGGGTCTTTTGGGCGTGTCGGCGCAGTCGGTGAGAAAAGTTTCCTCAAAACTCCGCCATTCTTTGCGTGATTTTTCTTTCGCGCGCATTTCTTTGGTGCGGGGAAAAACCTCTTGGCGTCTGACGGATGCGGAAGAAATTTTCTCATTTTCTCTTGAGAAAGAAATGGAAAAATTAAAAGTGTTTGCCGGCGTTTTATCGCTCGTTCGCCGTTTGGTTCACGGAGAAGAAGATAATCCCGAGCTGTTTTCTTTGCTTCTTGAAACTCTGAATTTTTTGAAAAGGGAAGCGCTTGATTCCGATGAATTAAAAAGAGTTGAAACCCTCGCCGTGCTGAAGATACTGGCTTCTCTTGGTTATGTTGGCGAAAGTAAAATACTCGCGTCTTTTATCGTTTCGCCGCTCTCAAAAAACATTTTAAACGTTTTTGAACCCGTCAGAAGAGACGCGCTCCGCGAAGTAAACCGAGCATTGGAAGAATCGCAGTTATAACTTTCATTTTCTCTTTTTTATTTGGTATACTGATATCATGGAAACAAATGATCCTTTTAATTTTGGCGAGAAAAAAAATGAAGGACAGGCCAACCTTATCGGCGGGCTGGAAAAGAAACTCTATTCTCGCAACGGAGAAATAAAACACAAAGAACGCACGAGGCTGAATCCGAAAAAGTTCGGGCATCTGGAAGATTGGGAAGAAGAAAGCGATTTGTCGTATCAAAAAAAAGAAGAGGAGCCGGGGCTTTCCGTCTTCGGAAAACTTTTTCTCTTTTCGCTCGGTTTTTTTATTGTTGCCGCGCTTATCGCGGGATATTCTTTTTTGAGCAAAAGAAGCGTTGTTTCTCCCGATAATGTAAACGTCTCTCTTTTTGGCCCCGTTTCTCTCAAGGGCGGGGAAGAACTTTCTCTGCAAATTCTGGTGGAGAACAAAAACGAAGTCGCCCTCAATAACATCCGAATCGTTGTTAATTTTCCGAAAGGTTCGCGATATTCCAATGACCCGGGAAAAGAACTCGCTCGGTATCCGATAAACATTCCCTCCATCGCTTCAAAAGAAGTCAGAACGGAAACCGTGAAGGGAATAATTTTAGGCGATGAAAACCAGCAAAAAAGCGTGGCGGTCGCGATGAAATTTCGCATTGAAGGGGTTGGTTCCGATTATACAAAAAACAAAACGTTTCCCGTAAATCTTACCGCATCGCCGTTGTCCATTAAAGCGGATGTTCTCAAAGAAGCAATTTCCGGTCAGGAACTCACGCTCGGGATAGATGTGAAAGGCCTTTCTACTGCGGTTTTGAAATCCCCGATCTTGGACGTCGTCTATCCGAAAGGATTCGTCTTCAAAAGCGCTTCGCCCGCGCCGACCTACGATAACAATTCATGGAATCTGGGCGACATGAAACTCGGTGATGAAAAACACATAGATATCGTCGGTTCCATTATCGGAGAGAACGAGCAAGAAAAAGTTTTTGTCATTTCCGCCGGCGTTCCGAGCGAAAAAGACGCGACCAGAATTGAAACGAAAATCGCCGCTCTTTCCCAAGGTCTTTTCATAAAGAAACCGTTTCTTGGGATTGATCTGTTCCTGAACGGAAGCGCGAACCCCGAATATGTTTTGGTCGGAGGAAACAGTTCCAGTGTTGAGGCTCGGTGGACGAACCGGCTTTCCGGAAAGATTATTGACGGACAGGTCACCATCACACTCCATGGAGATATGATAGACCCGAAAAAAGTCACCCCGAAAGGCAACGGTTTTTATGATGCGAACAAAGGAACCGTCGTTTGGGATTCAAGAACTACGCCGGATCTTGCCTCTATTGAATCGGGAGGAGAAAGCAGCGCCAGTCTTACGCTCGGGCTTCTTCCTTTTTTGAAAAGCAATAAAACTGTTTTCAGAAATCCTGAAATTTCCGTAAATGTAAGCGTAAAAGGAAAAAGAATTGCCGAGAACAACGTTCCCGAAAATATAGATTCATTCGTGGACGGCAAGATAAAGATTGCGACCTCCGCCAAAGTTTTCCCTTATCTTTTACTGAAATCCGGGCCTTTTGCCCAGAGTGGGCCGGTGCCTTTCAAGGTTGGGCAGGAAACGACCGCGACGATCGTTTGGAGGGTTTTCAACTCCGTGAATGACCTTTCCGGGGCCCGGGTAAAAGCCGTGCTTCCGAGTTATGTTCGTTGGTTGGGAAATGTTGCTCCCGATACCGGGGAGGTAACCTTTAATTCGGTCAATGGAGAAGTCGTGTGGAATATCGGAAACGTAAAGGCGGGATCCGGATATGAAAGCGGAGCGAGAGAAGTCGCTTTCCAAGTGGGAATCACTCCCGGATTATCTCAAGCCGACAAATTGCCGCTCATCGTAGGAGAAGGGTCTTTTACGGGGACGGATGATTTTACCGGAACGACGCTTCAGCAAACCATCGTCAATTCGCTCACTTACTCCGACACAGAACCCAATTTCACCCGAAACTGGCTTATTGTTCAGCAG
Source organism: Candidatus Nomurabacteria bacterium (assembly GCA_943356445.1). Classification (GTDB taxonomy): domain Bacteria; phylum Patescibacteriota; class Minisyncoccia; order Phycocordibacterales; family CAIJYI01; genus CAIJYI01. The sequence goes on along the minus strand of CALREZ010000009.1, from coordinate 16,970 downwards.
TAGCCTTTTGTTTGACGCGGCTGGAAAAACGAGTAGATATGTGTATAATCAAAACATTATGAAAGAAAACAAAGGCGACACGATTATCAGCATAAGCGTCGGCACGATGATAAAGGCTTTTTTGGTCTTTATTCTTTTCTACGTGCTCTATTTGCTTTCGGATCTTGTCCTTGTTTTGCTGACTTCCATTGTTGTCGCTTCGTCGGTTGAACCGGCCACAAAATGGTTTGTTAAGCGCAGAATTCCGAGAATTCCCGCCGTTCTTATCGTTTACATTCTTTTTCTCGGAGCCTTCGCCGGTTCGTTCTTTCTTTTCCTCCCGCCTTTATTGCAGGACTTTTCTCATTTTTTCGCCTCACTCCCGCAGTACTTGAGTTTTCTTGGTCAATGGAATCCGTGGAATGACGTTTTTAATTATCAGACCATTCTGAACAATCTCATTTCTCAGTTTTCTCCCAGCCCGGCTTCTGGCGGAAATATCGCGCAGACGGTTTCTGGAGTTTTCAACAGCGTTCTCAACTTCATTCTTGTTCTCGTTCTTTCTTTTTATTTTGCCGTTCAAGAAAGAGGGATAGAAAATTTTCTGAAAATCATCGTTCCTCCGAAAAACGAGAAGTATATCATAGATCTTTGGTATCGTTCGCAGGCGAAAATAGGGAAGTGGATGCAGGGACAGCTTCTTCTTGGTGTGATGGTCGGAGTGCTTGTCTATCTTGGTTTGCTTATCCTCCAGGTTCCGCAGGCGTTCATGCTGGCGATGATTGCCGCCCTTTTTGAGCTCATTCCCGTTTTTGGTCCGACTATCTCTGCTATTCCCGCCGTCATGATCGGTTTTACGGTGAGCGCCCCGCTCGGTTTTATGACTATCGCGCTCTACGTCATTATCCAGCAGTTTGAAAATCATCTTATTTATCCGATTGTTGTCCGCAAAGTCGTCGGCGTGCCGCCGATACTCGTCATTATCGCTCTCCTTATTGGTACAAAACTCGGCGGTTTTATGGGGCTCATACTCTCGGTTCCGTTCGCCGCCGCTCTTATGGAGTTCGTAAACGATCTGGAAAAAAGAAAAATAGAGAAGATTGCCCAAAATTAATTCTGATAAACTTTATGCCGAATCCCAAATTTTATATCACCACTTCCATCGCGTATGCCAACGCCGCGCCTCACATGGGTCATGCCTATGAGGAATTTTTGGCGGACGTCATCGCGCGATACAAAAGAAATCGCGGTATGGATGTTTTTTTCTTGACCGGTACCGACGAACACGGAACCAAGATCTGCCGAACCGCCGAAAAGAACGAAATGCCCGTTCAGGAATTCGTTGATAAGAACGCCGAAGAATTCCAAAGATTTTACGCCTCCATCAATTCCTCTTTTGATGGATTTATCCGCACCTCCGACAAAAAACAGCACTGGCCGGGCGCGCAAACCCTCTGGAAAAAACTCGCCGAGAAAGACGATATCTACAAATCAAAATATACCGGACTGTACTGCGTCGGCTGCGAAGCTTTCGTCGGAGAGAGAGATCTCATTAACGGTCTTTGTCCGAACCACAATGTTCCTCCCGAAAAAGTGGAAGAAGAAAATTATTTCTTCCGCCTCACCAAATACGCCGATATCATACGGCAAAAACTGGAGAATGACGAGATTCGCATCGTACCCGAAGCGAGAAAACACGAGATTATCGCCCTCATTAAAGAGGGAGTTTCCGATGTGAGTTTTTCCCGTCCGCAAAGCCAGATTCCGTGGGGTATTCCGGTTCCCGAAGATCCGAATCAAGTCATGTATGTGTGGTGCGATGCCCTGACGAATTACATTTCCGCTCTCGGTTACGGAAGCGGAGACGAAACGAATTTTACCAAATACTGGCCGGCAGATGTTCATGTTATCGGCAAAGACATTCTTCGTTTCCACTCGCTTTTGTGGCCGGCTATGCTTCTCTCAGCGGGAGTGGCTCTTCCGAAAGAAATTCTCGTCCATGGTTTTATTACTTCGGGCGGAAAGAAAATGTCAAAATCTATCGGCAACGTCGTTGATCCGAAAGAATTTGTGGAAAAGTACGGTTCCGAAGCGCTCCGTTCGTATTTTTCTCGCGATCTTTCTCCGTTTGAAGACGGCGATTTCACCGAAGAAAAATTCTTGGAAAGTTACAACGCCAATCTCGCGAACGGCATCGGAAATCTTGTCTCTCGCACGATAAAAATGACCGAAACCTATTTTGAAGGAAAAGCGGAAATGAAAGATGAAATGGAAGTTCTTCTGAAAGGGAAAGACGGCGCGCCGGATATTTCCGTGAAGGATTATCTCAATCACGAAGTTTTTCCTGCCTATCATGGACACATGGAACGATATGAATTGAATCGCGCGACCGATACGATTTGGGCGGTCATAAAAAAACTGGACGGGTACGTCACCGATTACGAACCGTACAAACTTATCAAAACCAATCAAGAAAAAACCGAAGCGGTACTGGCGAATTTGCTGTATGGAATACATGCGATCACTCATATGCTCACCCCGTTCATGCCGGAAACTTCCAAGAAAATAGACGAAATTCTCGGCGTTACGCTCTCCGAAGACGGAACCGCCAACACTTTTTCCGTGAGACATGTGGATACTCCTCTTTTTCCTCGGAGATAAAAAAGGTATACTAAAAGTATGAAATACTTTCTCTCTCGCGGTTTTTCAAAAACGATTACGGCGGTATTTTCCGCATTCGTTTTTCTTTTGTTATTAACCGCGGCAAATTTTTCTCATGCTACCGTTGCTTGTGGTGACGGACAGTGGTACTACATCGGTTTCGTAACACCCCAATGTTTTAATTCGCAAGCCGAATGTGTGGCAGGAGGTCATACCTGTCAACAAAATACAGTTTCCGATCAAACAAATCAGACCGGTCAATCCACCGGTCAAACCCAGGTGGTTTCTTGCGCCGGAGGGACGGGGACTTGTATGGTAAGCGGTTGTGCCGCTACCGACAGCAAGCCAGCAGATCCGGTTTGCGGTATTTATGATTGCTGCGTGCCGGCATCAGCCCAAACAGTTTCCACTTGCGCGAACTCCGGAGGAACTTGTTTTGCTGGGGCATGCGGTACTGGTTCCCACTCAATTTCCCAAACCTGTCCGAATAGTGGAACTTGCTGCGTCGCAGATACGGCAGCAGATCAAAATGCCGCCAATACGGATACTTCCGCTAATAATGCAGGAAACAATACGAATCAATCCGGTAGTCTCCTCAGTGGACTCGTCCAATGCGGAACCGGCGAAGGCCCCGACGCCGCCAATCAATGCGGTTTTAACGACATCATTTCCTTAATCCAGAGGATTATAAACTTCTTGTTGTTTGCTATTGCCGTACCTCTTGCTGCAATCTCTTTTGCGTATGCTGGTTATCTTTATTTGACAGCAGGAGTAAATCCGTCCAATATCGGAAAAGCTAAGACTATTTTTGTAAATGTTATAGTTTTTGGACTCCCCTTAGCTCTTGCTGCATGGCTTATTGTTCACGCGATTGTTGCCGGCCTCGGAGTTCCTGAAACTTATAACTTCCTCGGCAGTTAGTCTGTTCGTCTCCGGGCGGGGTTTGTAACCCCGCCCGAAACGTTTGAAGGTAATTTCAAAACTCTTTTATGTCTACCACCCCTCTCTATTTTGACGCCCACTCTCATCTCAATGACCCGCAATTCTCCGAAGATTGCGCTTTTGCTCTTTCTCGTATGCAAGAAGCGAGCGTTTATTCTGTTGTTGTTGGAACGGATCAGGCCATGTCCGAAAAAGCCGTTTCTTTGGCGAACGATCATGAAGGAATTTTTGCCTGCATCGGTCTTCATCCGACCGATAATAACGGGGAAGTTTGGAACGAAGAATTTTACAGCCATCTCTCAAACCATAAAAAAGTCATCGCCGTAGGCGAATGCGGTCTTGATTATTCGCGGGTTCCCGAAGAAAAAAGAAAAGAAGAACTTCGCCAAAAAGCTCTGTTTGAAACTCAGCTTGAATTTGCGGTTTCTCATGGATTACCTCTGATGATTCACTGTCGCGAGGCCCACCCCGACCTCCTTGATATTCTTCATTCTAAAAAACGAGAATATGGAGAAAAGTTAAGAGGGAATATCCACTTTTTCTCCGAAGGCGCCGAAACCGCAAAAAAATACTTTAATCTTGATTTTACCATCTCCTTTACCGGCGTTATCACCTTTACGCACGACTACGATGAAGCCGTACAATACGCCCCTCTTTCCATGATCCTCTCCGAAACCGATTCTCCCTACGTTGCTCCCGTTCCATACCGAGGAAAAAGAAACGAACCGATATACGTCCAAGAAGTGGTAAAAGCCCTAGCAAAGATCCGGAACGAAGACCCCGAAAAAGTCCGCATCGCCATGGTAGAAAACGCTTTTCGTATTTTTAAAATTACATAACGTAATTATTGACAAAAGTCAAAAAATAACTAATAATATATTTCAGTAACTATACAAGACACAATGTCTGGTATAGTTTTTTGTAATTTGAAAGGAAAAGCAAAAATGAATAAACCGATAGAAAAGAATGAACTTCATGCTAATGCAGAAATGATAAGAGAGAAAATCTCTCTTTTGGTTCCGGGAAGCAGAACTTTCCGTGATACGGCCGATGAAATATCTCAAATGTTCAAAAGTTTGAAGCTTCGCCGTGAGGACAGGGAAAACTTGTGGACACAATTTGATAGCTTGTATAAAGAGCATAAAACGAAACAACAAGAGTTTCGGGATGAGCAAAAAAGAAACACTGAACAATTGGAACGTGAAATTGAATGTATTCAGGAATCCAGTGATATTTTTTCCAAATATAGTTATGCTGAACAATGGAAAAAGATACGCGAAGTTTCTCAAATGTTTAAAACAGTAAAACTTTCTCACGGGGACAGAGAAAGGCTTTGGACTAAGTTTAATGAAAAATGTACTGCTATTAAAAACAAAGAGTCTGAAGAAAGAAGTAATAAAGAATTTTATTCCGCTCGCGATTACAGGAATGAGATATTAAATGATCTTTTTCTTGCAAAATCTGCTCCTACTTATTCGAGTGTGCAAATGTCCAATTTTGGGGAAAAGTTACTTTTGGGCGCGGTGACAATGGGAGCATTGATTCCTTGTGCGGGTGAGGATAAATTTGATGATGTGTTTCGTTTGTCAATGAAAAAACTAGATGACGTGATAAAAAAATCCAGTAAAACTCTTACTGAAAATAAACACAAAATGACTTATGAGCACAAACAGGAATGTTTTAAAGCTATTACTGAAGCTCGTGAATTTTTGAATGAACAATGGAAAAAGTTCAAAGAAGAGAAATCAGAAGAATACAGTAAAAGACAAGTTTTCCGCGAGGAAAAGCAAAATCGCCATACTGAATGGAAAAATCGTATTCTGTCTAATCTTGAAATCAATCGTGAAAAACACGAAAAGGCGGTTAATGATCTCTCTCGCATGGAACATCATCTTTCTGATCTGCAAGAAAAACTCTCAAATGCGAGACAGGGGAGTTATTACGACCGAGTCTCCGGTTGGATTTCAGAATCAGAAGAGCAAATTGAGTCCAAAAAAGAATGGATAGCAAAATTGGAGCAGTGGATTGAAGAAGGAGAAGAAAAGCTCCGTGGTTCATAAAAACAGCATAGTTGTACCCAAAACGAGAGTTTTGGGTACTTTTTGTCTTCTTTTTCTGTATTTCAAGTTTCCCTGTGTTTTTTTATCATTGTGTGTTCTAATAGAGATATATTCTTAGAATTATATGAAAAACGAAGAAAAAGTCTCCTTTGAAGAGAAAGACATAACCGAAATCGTGAGATTGAAAAAAGACTTTATACCAAAATCAAGAGAAGAAGAGATTCTCATTCTTCAAAAAGATACGGAAAATTTTGATAATACTGCAGAATATCTTAAACCCCTTATTAAAACAGCTCTTTCTTTGTTTGATATGGAAAACAATGTCTACGAAATGCTTTACGGCAAGCTTTTGCAGGACGTAAAACTGGCCGCAAAAATGTTTCTTGGACATGATGATAGTATGAGCGCTTCCTATGGATTTTACTTATACTATTCATGGTATATTTCCTCTGAAATAGACGAGGCGGTAAAAAAAGGCCATAAAATTTCACGGAAAACTCCCATTTAACAATTTCTTAAGGACTAAAGACAATTTCCCGCAACCCTTGCATAATATGGATATATTTGTTAGTATGGCGCTTATGGAAAACGAAGAATTAAAAGAATTAGAGACTGAGACCCGTGTGTATGAAGTAGGGTACTTGCTTCTTCCTTATGTACAGGAAGCGGATCTCGAACAAGAGTCAGGTCGCATCAAAGAGGCGATCACGGCGGCAGGAGGTACCACTTTTGCCGAAGAAAATCCCAGGCTTTTAGCCTTATCTTATCCGATGTATAAGGTGTTCTCAAACAAGAAAACGAAGTTTGAAAATGCATATTTCGGATGGGTCAAATTTGACGGCGAACCGAAGGGCGTTTTGAAACTCAAAAAAGCCCTTGATGCGGAACCAAACGTATTGCGTTACCTCATCATCAAAACCGTCAGAGAAAATACGCTTACCAGAAAACCTGCCGCCTTCGCCTCAAAGCCGATCAAATCAGCCCCGAAGGAAGCAACAAAAGAAGAAGAGCCGAAAGAGATCATCAACGAAGCGGAGTTAGACAAAACGATTGACGACCTCATTATCGCTTAAGAGTTAAAGGAACTTTCAAAACATGTATCTTAACAAAGCCATCATAATCGGAAATTTAACGCGAGACCCGGAGATAAAAGCTCTGCCGTCGGGCATTAAAGTCACTTCTTTCTCCGTCGCGACCAATTTTACGCGAAAGGATAAGAACGGGGTGAAGCAGGATTTTACTGATTTTCACAATGTGGTGGTATTTGGGATACAGGCCGAGAACGTTGCTCGTTATTTAACAAAGGGAAGTTCCGTCTTGGTGGAAGGCCGCATGACGACCAGAAGCTGGGATAAAGACGGAGTAAAACATTACCGCACCGAGATCGTTGCCGACCGCGTCCAATTCGGACCTCGTCCGGGAACGGGAGCTCCGACCGGAGCGCCTCAATCTCAAGGAGGAAATGCGCCGAGACCGCAAACCGGAGCAGGCAACGCCAAACAACCCGAACCGATGGATACCATTCAGTATCCGGAAGAAGAAGTTAATTTAGAAGATATCCCGTTCTAGGAAAAAATAAATAAAGTATTATGCAAAAAAAGGAAGTAAAGCAGTGTTATTTTTCTTCAAATAACATCAAACATATTGATTATAAAGATACGGAGCTCCTCAAAAAGTTTCTTGATCCGTATGCGAGAATTATCTCCAGGAAGAAAACGGGCACGAGCGCCAAAAACCAACGCAAACTCGCTTTGGCTGTCAAAAACTCCCGCATTATGGGACTCCTCCCATTCGTCGGAAGATAAAGACAAAAAAGAAACGACCCTCTTAAAAAGGGTCGTTTTTTGTAGACTTATATTCTTTCCAAAATAAAGTCCGTTCGTTCTTCCGGAGGCAGTACCGGTACTAAAATAATATCATGTCCGAAATGAACATACGCCTTTCGTATTTCTTCGTGAACGGCATACGCAAACGCCTGATCTTCCATCCGCGATTCGTCCAATTCGTAAAAGGGAAGCGGTTCAAGAAGAAAAACTTTATCATACCGATTTTTTCCGAACCAAGAAATAACCTTTGGAGCGGTCACTTTTTCCAGAATAGAATACCCGTATCCGTCAATGATGCCGCGATCCAAAAAAAGTATTGGACTTCGCGGCGCAAAAACTTCTTTTCTTAACTGTTTCCATGCCACTTTTTCTTGGAATGCTTTTGCGTTTTTCCAGGGAAGAATATCGCTTCCTTCGGCGACTTCTTTTTCTATAATCACTCTTGCGGTTTCTTCTAAAACCATATATCCGCGTTTGGAAAGGATATTAAGAACCGTAGTTTTTCCGGCACACGGCCCGCCGGTTAAGACATATTTGCGCATACAAAGAACCTCTTCAGACAAAAAGAACTTTTCCTATCATATAAAGGAAAAGGGTATATGGCAAGCTAATTCCATAAAAAAATACCCGATTAAATCGGGTATTTTACGTTCTTTTATTTCTTGTCCACTCGTTCCGTATATTCTCCCGTGTCGGTATTGATGCGGAGCACGTCACCTTCGTTGATGAAGAGGGGGACATTCAGGATAAGCCCGGTTTCCATCGTAACAGTCTTGCTGGCGCCTTGAGCGGTATCTCCTTTGACGGCGGGCGCCGCTTCAGTAACCTTGAGTTCTACTTTGATAGGGAGTTTGATACCGATAATCTCATCTTCAAAGACCATTGCTTCCACAAGAGTGTTCGGTTTAACGTATTTTGCGCCGTTTCCGTAGATCTCCGAGCTCAATTTGAAACGTTTTGACGCATCCTTTTCTTCACAGAACCAGTATTCTCCGCGGTTTTCGTAGAGATATTTGATATTTTTGGTTTCAATATCAGCTTCTTCCGCTTTTTCCGACTGATGAAAAGACCGTTCGGTTACTTTTCCGGTAATGATATTTTTCAGTTTGGTCTGATTGACCGGTTTGCGCATCTGCATCCGAAAAACATGAGAAGAGAGCACTTCGTAGGGTGCTCCGTCCATAATAATACACTTTTTAGGCGTTATTTCGTTATATTCAAGCATAGGGCTATTCTAGCGGAGGAAACGGGAAAAGTCAAAAAAGCTCTCGGCGTTTCGTTTTTGACAATGTAACCATTTGTTTACTATGATAGTACTATAAAGCAGAAAGACACAAAATGACGACCGCTGATTATACATCTTTACGCGACGAGGAACTTTTACGGCTTTCCATAGAAAGCCCCTCCGTATTCGGGGTGCTCGTTGAACGATACCAAGCGCCGTTTTTAAGAAAAGCCTATCGGGTGCTTCGGAACCAAGAAGACGCGGAAGATGTCGTTCAGGAAGCCTTCACCAAGATTTATGTGAACGCGGCGAGGTTTCAATCGCAAGAGGGGGCCACCTTCGGTTCATGGGGGTACAAAATACTTCTGAATACCTGCTATACTTTCCACCAGAAACGCAAAAGAATTTCCGGAAAGAGGGTCTACATGGAAGATGAACTCTTTTATAATCTCTCTGAAAAGAAGGACGAAGAAAAAGAGATGGAGTTGGGAGATTTGGTTGCCACGCTTCTTTCTCAGCTGCCGAAAAATCTCCACCGAGTGCTTCATCTGCATTTCATTATGGGTTACAAACAGCAAGAGATTGCCGACATGGAAGGGGAAACGGTCGGCGCAATAAAAACAAGGGTCTTTCGCGCAAAACAAGAATTAAAGAAAATTTACGCGATTCAAAACGGGGAATAAATAATTTATGCCGCAACAACTATTAAAAAAAAGAATAATGCGCCGGGTGTATACGGTTTGGGCTCTGAAAAAGCTCACTTCGCCGACCTTTATGAAGATGCTCGTCCTTGTCGGCATATTAAAGCAATCTTTTTCTCTGGTTTCCGTTCCGAATGTCATTCAAAATTCTCCTTCTCTTGCCGACCCCCTTGCCAGTTCTGAATTTTTAAGCCGGGCCTTTGTGAATACGGAAATATCAGTACAGCTTCTTTTTATCGCCATGCTTGCGTTTTCTTTTTGGCTTATCCGAGATGCTCTGTGTAAACCCCGATACTCTTGAATGTCAGATTAAATTATACGACCCAAATACCCCGCGTAACGATTTGTTACGCGGGGTATTACGTTACTTTGCGTGGTGTGGCTATTTCACTTTGTTAGAAGTTATAGTCCTTCATCCATCGCATTCCTTGCGGTCGTCGCTTCTTCTTCCATCTTCTGCATAATTGTTTCAAGGATTTCGTCGGCGACTTTCTTATTTGCCTTATCTCGGAGGAAAAGGCGAGTGGCGTCATATCCGCGACCGAGCGGAATATCGCCGTATTTATACGATGAGCCCGATTTTTGGAGCACTTCGTATTTTTCACCGAGAGCGATAATCTCGCCTTGCTTGGAGATGCCTTCGTTATACATAATATCAAATTCCGTTTGTCTGAAGGGGGCAGCGACCTTATTCTTTACCACTTTTACTCTGGTACGGTTTCCCATAACCTCGTCTCCTTTTTTGATTTGGGCAATGCGTCGGATATCAAGCCGTACGGAAGTATAGAATTTAAGCGCTTTTCCTCCCGGCGTGGTTTCCGGGTTGCCGAACATAACGCCGATCTGCATGCGGATCTGGTTGATGAAAATGACGAGCCCTTTGCTCTTATCCACAATAGCGGTCAGTTTTCTGAGCGCTTGCGACATGAGCCGGGCCTGTTTTCCGACGTGGTGCGCTCCCATTTCGCCTTCAATTTCGTCTTTCGGGGTGAGAGCCGCCACAGAGTCAACAACGATAACGTCTATCTTGCCGGAACGAACCAAACTCTCGGTAATCTCGAGCGCCTGCTCTCCGGTATCAGGTTGCGAAACCAATAAATCATTTATATTCACCCCTAATCGTCTGGCATACTCCGGATCAAGCGCGTGTTCCGCGTCTATAAAGGCACAGATTCCGCCTCTTTTTTGGGCTTCGGCAATGACATGAAGGGAAAGGGTGGTCTTTCCGGATGACTCGGGTCCGAATATCTCAATGATACGGCCTCTCGGAAGTCCTCCGATACCAAGCGCGTGGTCAAGGCCGATGGAACCGGTTGGAATAGCGTCAATTCCCGTTTTCGGTTTATCGCCGAGCTTCATAATCGCTCCTTCTCCGAATTTAGTCTGTATTGCCTTGATCGTCGCATCAACTCCCGCGTCGGTCTTTTTCTCTTCTTCCTTTGCCTTTTTTGCCATAAGAATTAGGTTGTAAAGTTTATAAGTTTCAACTTGTGCATATTGTTTTAACGGGGAGGGGGTTGGTCTGTATGCATTATTCTCAGTATTTGTTTTGTTTCTCTTCCGAACCTGTCGGTTGCCCTGGTCTCTATTATATTCAGTCCCGGGTGCAAAAGCAATTTCTCAGACCAATTTCCTTCTTTATCCGTAAAAATTTTCCTCCCGTCAATGTTCAAAAAGGCGAGATTCTTTGATGTTCCTTGCACACTGATAAGAGCGGAAGCCATGGAAACTCCGTTGTTCGGTTCCGATATGTTCAACACGGGTCCCTCCAAAAAATCTTTCGTCCGGGAATAGGTATAGCCCAAAACCGTAACAAAAAGAATTGTTACGGTGGCCATCCCCAGTGTTTTTTTAAGATTGGTCTTCATCTGTCAGTTTTTTGTATTTATCTTTCATTAGGTCGCATTGCAAGGGCAGTCCTTAAAGGAGGAATGAAGCGAAGCGGAATGACGGGGAAAGGACTGCCCTTGGGGCTATTTAACTTTGTTATACTCTATCAATCAAAAAAAGAATTTTAGCTAACGGCGGAAATAATCTTACATCATCATTTCCTCAAATCCCTCTTTTTCCAAAAGCGCATCCGCCTGCATTTCCGCGCTTTTTACTAAAACTTCGCGTCCTTTGGATCCGTTTTTCGGGCCGATAACGCCTTGTTCTTCCATCACATCTATCAGTTTGGCGGCTCTTGAATATCCGACGCCGAGTTTTCTTTGCAAATAGGAAGTGGAAGCTTGTCCGGAAGAAATAACTTCCGCTTTCGCTTTTTCATACAGTTCATCGTCTACGGAATCTTTTGCTTCATCAAGATTTGAAGTGAATATCGCATCGGAGCCGGGAACATCAACCATGTTGATGTAGTCAGGCAGAACATCGCGGTATTCGTCCACGATATACTTAACCACTTTTTTCAGTTCTGACTCTGAAACGTACGCCGACTGCAAACGAACCGGCTTGGGCATATCACCTGAAAGATAGAGCATGTCTCCGGCGCCGAGCAATTTTTCGGCTCCGCCCGTGTCCAGAATGGTACGTGAGTCTATCTGAGAAGTAACCTGAAGCGCCACGCGGCAGGGGATATTGGCTTTGATAAGACCGGTGATGACATTTACTGACGGTCTTTGTGTGGAAATAATAAGATGGATACCGACGGCGCGGCTCATCTGGGCCAGACGGACGATGGCTCCCTCCAATTCTCTCGGGAATGTCTGCATGAGGTCGGCAAGCTCGTCAATAACAATCACGATATAGGGCATGCGCTCCGGCACCTTGACTGATTCCTCGGTAGAAATAACTTCGGACATCATATCTTCGTCTTTTGCTTCATTTTCTTTTTCATCCGCATTTTCTCTTCGTTCCGCTGATATCTTCTCCAACTCGTCTTTTATCTTGTCGTGATACGATTTTATATCTCGGCATTTCTCCGCCTCAAGCACGTCGTAGCGTCTATCCATTTCTCGTGCCGCCCAGCGAAGGGAAGCGAGCGTTTTTTTTGCGTCGGTAATAACCGGGGTGATAAGGTGGGGGATTCCGTTATACAGCGTAAGCTCAACGCGTTTCGGGTCTATCATAATAAACTTCAGATTCTCCGGAGGGTTTCGGTAAAGAAGAGATGTGATCATCGTATGTACCGTTACGGATTTTCCCGAACCGGTAGCGCCGGCGACGAGAAGATGAGGCATCTTCGTAAGATTGCCGAAATGCGTTTTTCCGGAAATGCTTTTTCCGAGAGAAATGAAGAGCGGATGTTCCGAGTTGGTGAATTCCTGAGAGGCGAGAAGCGTGCCGAGACCGACCGTGGTTTTAGTGCTGTTCGGTACTTCAATTCCGACCAGAGAGGTTCCTGGAATAGGCGCTTCAATACGGATAGGGTGCGCGGCAAGATTCAAAGCAAGTTCGCTCTGAAGTCCGACGATGCGGGAAAGTTTTACTCCCTCCGCCGGTTTTAAGGCGTAGCGAGTAACGGACGGCCCGATGCAGATCTCGTCCATTTCAACGATGATGCCGAATTGCTGAAGGGTGCGTCTGATAATGTTTGAGTTCGCTTTCATATCCCCTGTTCCCGGCTTCCCCTTATCTCTTTCAAGAAGGGTAAGCGGAGGAGGGTTGAATTCTTTCATGGAAACGCTGTTCTTTAATCTTTCAAATTTTTCTTCGGAAGAATCCTCCTCTTCTTTCTTTTTTATAAATCCGAAAAGCCCTTTCTTTTCTTCTTCTGGTTCTTTCTTTGCTTCTTGCGTCTCTATGGAAGCGATGATTTCGGGAAGAGGAAGAGTCTCCTCTTTTTTCGGTTCTTCTTTTATTGCGGGAAGTACTGCCGGCAGAGCGGGTTCCGCCTCCTTTTTTCTCCAGAAGAACAGCCTTTTGAGGAAAGCAAAATGTTCTCCTCTCGGCGCCGTATCAAAAAGAACAATGACGGAAATAATAAGAATGGCGGAAAGCAAAAGAATAGTAAAAGGGATATCAAAAAACTTCACGAGAGGATACGAAAATATCCTCCCCAGAAAACCGCCCGAGTTTTCCCACGGAGCGAGAGAAAGCAGTCCGAGTCCCGAAAACACAAAAAGAGCCGATCCGATAGAACTTCTCGCCGCAAGGTTCGGCTTCACGGTTCTCATGAAAGAAATACCGAGGAGGAGGAAGAGTATCGGCAAAAGGAAAAACCCGAGTCCTAAAAGTTCTTTCAGGTTGGAATAAATCGCGGTACCCGCAACGCCCGCCTTTCCGATGGAGGCCATGATAAAGAAAAGGGAGAGGATAAAGAACAAGATGGCAATGGCGGTTGAGAAAACTTCCTCGCTTAAAAGAGGTTCCTTTATTTCTTCAACTTCCAGTTTGTTTGAGAGTTTATTTTTTTCAAATTTTTTCTTCTTCATATCCAATATAATACCATAATTTCCCCATCGCAGAAAATTATTTTTGCTTTGTGTTTCATGACTTATTCAAAACTTTTTGCCTGAAGCCAGGCAAGGGAAAGTATGAAATCCGCCGGCTGGCGGAGTAGGTTTTCATCATGCGTAGCGACCCGCGGGAGCGTCGTGAAAAAATTGCCTGCCCTTGGGGCTATTCAATGCTGTTAGCATAAAGGACTTGATATTTCCCCTCTCATGCGATACTGTGGAAAATATAAGGCCTATCGGTCAAAGACATGGACTACAAAAAAGACAATCAGTCGTTCGGTATTAGACAACCTGAGGACAAAACTCAAGGACAATTAATGGCACCGAAAAGCTCCGTAACTGTCCTTAAGAGTATCACTGATTTTGACGGGATGAACCACGAAATTTCTCAAGCCTTTCTCTGTAAAAAAGCAGAGAAGCTGGCAACCGCCCTCTACCTCATCACCAGCTTCTTATCGGACAGTGAACCTCTCAAGTGGAATATCCGAAAAGAGGGAATTAACATTCTTACGGACATAACGTCATTCGGAAGTACGACGATGTCTGATACTGTGAATAGCGTAAAAAAAGTAATGTCTGATATTGAGAAGGTAATTGCTCTTCTGGAGATATCTGCCACCGCAGGTTTTATGTCCGAGATGAATCTTACAATCCTCAGAGAGGAATACCTCTCTCTGATCCAAACCCTCGGCGCAAAGAAAAAAGAAGGGGAATCCGGTTTTGTTTTTGGAAGAGAATTTTTTACCGCGAGAGAAACCCCGACTATTTCTTTCGGACAACAAGAGGAGAAAACCAGCGTCTTTTATAAAGGACAAATAAAGGACACCCCTCCGTCATTCTCGCGAAAGCCGGAATCCATGCCGGCAATAGGAGAAAAGAATTTCTCGGACAATCTCTATAAAGGTCATGGTGGTTCTTCAGAGGTGGGGAAAACTATCTCAAATCCAAAAGCCTCTGAAGATAAACAGTCTCGCCGTGAAATGATAATTTCCTTGATCCAAGGAAAAGGAGAACTCTCTATAAAGGACATAACAACCCACTTTTCCACTTGCGGAGAAAAAACGATTCAACGAGAACTCGCCTCCCTTGTCACTTCAAATGTCCTAAAGAAAACTGGTGATCGCCGCTGGAGCCGCTACTCCATTTTTGTCCAGTAGCCATCTCCAGAAGTCACCCCACACACACAAGATCTCTCCGTGTTTTTTATACTGCTCTTTCTTCGGACGGGGTCTCTGACCCCGTCCGGAATGTTTGGATTGCCCACGAAGTCATTCAGCTTTGTTAGTAAACAGACTTCTCCCCTTCTAAACTTTTACCCCACTCTCTTCCACTCAAAAAGGAAGGGAACTTTCCTTTCTCTTTGCAAGGGTAGTCCTTAAAAGAGAAAGGAAAGTATGAAAAACACGGGTTTTTATCATGCGTAGTGACCATGAGGGAGTATCGTGAAAATCGCCCGTCCTTAGGGTAATAAACATGGTGAGATATCCTTGTTTTTTTGCGCCAAACCCCCTAAAAACCCCGTACGAATAGCCAGAATGCGTCCCTTCGTTATTTTACCTAAAAACCCCTTATTTCTAGCTGTTTTAAAGGATAAAAAAACGTCATTTTCCTCACAGAGCCGCTTCTTTACAGGGTCTTGATTTTGTTGACTTTTGCCGTGTTTCTTCTTGACTTCCCTAGACGAAAATGCGATACTTTACATTACTGCGATTGGTATAAATTGGACGACAAACCGGTGTTTCGCTTCGTAGAAAATTTGCTCAAAAGTTGAGTAAAATACGACGTTTCATCCACAAGTTATCCACACTTATATTTTGCAGTAGAGTACCGCAGGTAATATAATTGTAGGGAAAGGGAGAAATCTGTTTTTTTCTTGTATATGGAAGTATCGACAGAATGTGCGGAATAGGAATGTTCGTTGACAACCAAATATCGCAAGATGGCAAGAGACTACAAAAACTTAGTTTTTGTATTTGTCGCGTTCTTAAAAAGCGCGAGCTCTTCTACTGAATCGGCGGAGAGTCCACCAAAATTGACAGCAAGCACTTATGCCTTGGTCGGGGCTGGAGTGATGCTTTAAAAATATATTACGACAAGAAACATGAGGGGAGTTAGGTGTCGAAACTAATTATTCCTCTCGTGCGGCGAACGAAGTTTTTAGCAATAAAAGTTTTATTTTGGCTAGCGAGGAGCAATATGAAAGTATTACTTTCATATTGTCCGAGTGACGGCAAAATATGAGAGTTGCTACTGCTCTTATTCGCAATAATAATTAAAAAGTATTTTATGGGTAAATTTGAAAAAGTAATCGCAGGCTTCGTGGGTTTTGCAACCGCTGTGACTATGTCGTTTGGAACGGCATCAGCCGCTACGACTGAAGAACTCCAGGCTCAGATTGCAAGCTTGCTCGCAACCATTCAAGGTTTGCAGGCACAGCTCGGCACAGCAACCACCGGTACTACAGCAACCGCGGGATATACATTCTCCAAAGATCTCACCATGGGATCAAAAGGAACCGATGTAACGAATCTCCAAAATGTTGTCGGCATTAGCCCTGCTACCGGATATTTCGGAGCATTGACCAAAGCCGCCGTTATTAAATTCCAAGCAGCTCACAGCATTACGCCGGCAGCAGGTTATGTTGGCGCAAAGACCAGGGCTTTCCTTAACACCATGGGAGCTGGTACCACGAGTGGCGGAACCACTCCTACCACCCCTGTCGTCATCGGATCAGGTACAACCCTCGCGGCTGCGCTCTCCTATGACACACCGGCAGCAGGAACCATTATCGCTGGTCAGGCAGTTGCCGACTTGGCACACTTCACTTTCTCAAATCCGACAGGAGTTGAGCAGAAAGTCACCAAGATCGTCATGAACCGCACGGGTATTTCCAACGACTCAACCCTCGCGAATGTCTACCTCTTCAATGGAGCAAAAAGATTGACTGACTCTGCAACTGTTTCCGTAACGAAAATCACTTTCAACGATGCTTCAGGACTCTTCACGGTTCCTGCGGGCGGAATGGTTACGATTTCCGTTAAGGCTGACATCGCAGCTTCAACTTCAGGTCAGATCATTGGCGTTTCACTCGCAAGCGTTGATGGAAGCGTAGCAGTAAATGGCGCATACCCGATTTTGGGCAACAACCAGTCTATTGCAACCGCTGATATGGCAACCGT
>CALREZ010000008.1 GCA_943356445.1 Candidatus Nomurabacteria bacterium | reverse complement strand
ATGGAACCAAAAGAATTTCTCAAAAACAAAAAGGTGCTGGTCGTTATTCTCGGAATTTACGGCGGAGGGGCGGCAACGGCAAAATGGCTGTTTCAAAACGGAGCGAAAGTTACCGTGACGGATATGCGCTCGGAAAAAGAGCTGGAAGAATCCATGAAATTATTTACTCCGAAAGAGAAGAAGGGGATTCGTTTTGTCCTTGGAGGCCAGCGCGAAGAAGACTTTTCTTCTCACGACATTATCGTTCTCGGCCCGGGCGTTCCGAGAGAAAGTCCGTATCTTGCCGTGTCAAAAAAAGCGGGAAAACAGATAGAAAACGATGCGAGCCTATTTTTCCGTTTCGTAAAGAATCCGGTGGTTGCCGTAACGGGAACCCGTGGAAAATCAACGACCACTTCATGGATCGCTCATATTTTGTCTAAAAAGTATGGGGATTTTATTCCTACCGGCAATAATCCGAAACATGCTTTTTTGAAAGAACTTTCTTTGCTGAAAGACGAAAGTCGTCCGGTTGTTGCCGAGATGTCTTCGTGGCAATTGGAATATCTTCCTCATTCCGGAAGCGCTCCTCATATTGCCGTAGTGACCAATCTCACACCCGATCATCTCAACCGATACCAAGGAGGAATGGAAGACTATGCCGGCGCGAAAGCCAACATTTTTAAAGACCAAACCGAAAATGATATTCTTATTTTAAACGCCGATAATGAATGGACGAAGTTTTATCTCTCCAAAAAACCCAAAGCGAAACTCTATTATTTTTCCAAAAAACCGCTGTCAAAAGGAAAGAACGGGATGTTTATTAAAGAAGGAAAGATGGTTTTCAGAGAAGGGAAAAAAGAAAAAGAAATTCTTGATGTAAAAAAGTTTTCCGAAGCGATGGGAATCCATAATTTGGAAAATCTCTTGGCGACCGTACTTTCCATTATTTTGTTTGATCCGAAATTTCCCATAACAAAAAAGATTATAGAAACGCTTCCTCAAATTCCTTTTCGTCAAGAAATTATCGTCGCAAAAAAGGGGTTGATGATTGTGAATGACAGCGCTGGGACTTCTCCAGATGCGACTATTGCCATTCTTCGTCGTTTCCCGAAACCGATTTTGATTACCGGCGGAACGGATAAAGATTTGGAATTTCGCGAACTGGCGAAAGAGATAAAGAAAACGCTTACTCCGGCAAATCTTATCCTTTTGAACGGCTCCGCAACCAAAAAACTTATTCTGGAACTCAAGAAAATACATTTCTTCAAAGACAAAAAAATACTTCTTTTTGAAACATTGGAAGAATGCGCTGACTTTGCTTTCCAAGCGCTTTCTCAAAGAAAGGGAATCGTTCTCTTCTCCCCCGGATCCGCCAGTTTTGAGAAATTCAAAAATGAATTTTTCAGGGGTGAAAAATTCGCCATCATCGTTGACAAAATACTGAAAAATGCTACTCTGAATCCCAGACAAAAGGCTGTTTAACAAGACAAAAAAGGAAGAAAATATGCAAAAACAAATACCGATTATCTATGACTGGGCGAATATCTCCGTTGAACAAATGGAAAAAGAATATGACGCGCTCATCGCCGCTTACCGCTCCGAAGTGGAACGGCTTATTGCAAAAACAGAAACTTGCACGCTGAAAGATTTTGAGTTGCTTGATGAAATTCGAGATCAAATGCGCAAACTATGGTCTCCCATATCTCATTTGAAAGGCGTTGACGAACCTCGGATCAATAAAGATGCGTACGCGCGCTGCCAAGAAAAGGGCACCGCTTTCAGTTCGGAAATATCGCAAAATGAAGAATGGTATCGCGTCATCAAAACGATGGCGGAAAGCGACGCATATCAATCTCTCTCTGAAGAAGAAAAAATGGATATTGATCTTTCCATGCGCGGATTCCGTTTGAGCGGTATAGACTTGCCAAAAGACAAAAAAGAACGATGCAAAGAAATCTCTCTTCGTATGACGACCTTGAGTCGGAAGTATGGCGAGAACATCCGGTCATCTTCAACACCCGAAGCGTGGAGCAAGTTTGTTTCCGATGAAAATCTGCTTGAAGGACTGCCTGAAAGCACGAAACAGATTGCCCGAAAAAACGCCGAAGATCAGGGAAAGATCGGTTTCTTGTTTTTTCTCGGGCAAGCCACCTATATCACTATTTTGGAAAACGCCAAAAATCGAGAGCTCCGTCGTGAATTCCATAAAGCATGGGTAACGCGCGCCTCCGATGTCGGCCCCAACGCCGGCAAGTGGGACAATAATCCGATTGTGGAAGAAATACTGGCTTTGACGTATGAAAAATCTCAATTGCTCGGGTTTAAAAACCAGGCAGAAAGGGAACTTGCCACGAGGATGGCGACGAGCGAAAAAGAAGTTATTGATTTTCAAAACGGGATACTGTCGAAAGCGAGAGTCCCTTTGTCGGAAGAGATCTCTTCTCTTTCCGAATATGCGTTCAAAAAAGATGGCATAAAAAAGCTTGAACCATGGGATATCGCTTATTACTTTGACCGGGCAAAAGAGGAGAAATATGCTTTCTCTCAAGAAGAAGTGCGAAAGTACTTTCCTCTTCCGAAAGTTCTTGACGGAATGTTTACCATCGTGAACAAACTGTACGGAATTTCGTTCAAAGAAAGAAAAGATGTCGTTTTGTGGCATGCCGACGCGAAGTACTTTGATATGTATAACGCGGAAAATGAAATATCCGGCGGGATTTACTTGGATCTTTATGAACGAGCGGAAGGAAAAAGACCCGGAGCATGGATGGATGAAGCCATCATTCGCCGGGGTCTTCCCGATGGAAGCGTTCAGCTTCCTGTGGGGTATGTTACCTGCAACTTCAACGCTCCGAACGGCGATACTCCCGCGCTGCTTACTTCTGATGAGGTGGAAACGGTTCTGCACGAATTTGGACATAACCTTCAACATCTTCTTACGAGGTGCACAGTTCCTTCCGTTTCCGGAATAAACGGCGTTCCGTGGGACGGCGTTGAACTCGCGAGTCAATTCATGGAAAATTTCTATTGGATGCGCGAGGGAGTGGATCTGCTTTCCGGACATTACGAAACCGGCGAGAAACTCCCCGAAGAACTTTTTGCAAAAATGAAAAGAGCCAAAAACTTCGGGCGAGGATACTTTGTCGCGCGGCAGCTTTCTCTCAGTATCAGCGACTTCCGACTTTATTCCGAATATGTTCCGGAAAATGCCGGCCAAGCGAATGATTTGTTCAGAAAAGTGTCTGCGGATATTTTTCCGATGATAACGCTTCCCGAATATGCTCGTACAACCTGCAGTTTCGGCCATATTTTTGGAGGAGGTTACTCTGCCGGCTATTACAGCTATATGTGGGCCGATGTTCTTGCTTCCGATGCTTTTTCCGCTTTTGTAAAAGAAGACGGAACGATCAACTGGGATATGGGTAAGAAATTCTTGGATGAACTTCTCTCTCGCGGAGGCTCTCGTCCGTTTATGGAAAGCTATATTGCTTTCCGCGGACGCAAACCGACCGAAGAAGCGCTTTTGCGCCAATATGGATTTGTAAAATAAGGAATAGAAAGGGCGGAGCATCTCCGCCCTTTTTTCTTGTGTAAGATTAAAACATGTGGTACTGTGCGTTTAGAGTATTTCATTTTTTTACGGAGGTGTCTCGTGAAAATGCGGATCTCGGACACTCTGTCCGGTTCTCTTCATATGATCTTTGCCAGCATATCTTTTTCTTTGATGGCGTCTTGCGTCTATCTTGCGCGGGTGCTTGATCCAAGCGTTTCGTCATCTATGGTAAGTTTTGTCCGGGTGCTCGTCAATTTGATCATTTTGCTTATTCCGGCGATATTCGCCCGAGATGTAAGAAGTCTTTTTGGAGACGGACGGGCATCTCTTTGGTTTCGCGGATTGTTCGGCGGGGTGTCGCTCATGCTTTTCTTTTTTGCGATCCAGTCTATTGGTATGGCGGAATCAACCTTCATTCAGTCAAGCAACGGGATATTCATCGTTCTGCTTTTCCCGTTTTTTCTTTCTGAAAAGTTTTCGTTTTCCGCGCTTTTCGCCGTCTTCGGTTCTCTGATCGGGTTGTTCCTTTTGTTTGATCCGCATCTTGGTACGGCTCATCTCACGGGAAAGGCTATCGCCCTCGCTGCGGGATTTTTTGCGGCCCTCTCCAACCTCATGGTGGCGCGAGCGGGAAGAAGCAATACCTCGGTCTGCGTTGTTTTTTACTTTTGTTTTGTTTCCGTCTTCATCCATGTTCCGTATTTTTGGCGGTATGGTTTGACTATTCCTTCCGGGACGTATATCTGGCTGACAATGATTGGGGCGGGGGTGTTCGCCACCATCGGACAGATCTGTATGACCAAGGCGTATCAGCTTGCGAAAATAGGAAAAATGACCATTCTTGGATATCTTTCTCCTGTATTCAGCTTGATATGGAGCGTCTTGTTCTTTCACCAGCTGCTTACCGTTCGGTCGCTTATTGGTTGCTCTATCGTTCTTGTGTGCGGAATCATGTTTTCTCTTCTCAAAAAAGAAAAAATCGTTTCTTAAAAAATCCCGAAGGTTGAACCTTCGGGATTTTCTTGATATCAGCGGCCGCGTATCCTTAGTGAGAAATCGGGGTCTTCGCCGTGTTCTTTGGCAAAATGATTGATGATGTGTTTTTTTCGTATTTCTTGGAAGGGAAGTTCCGTATCAATGATGTTGAGCGCGTGGATATATTGGTCGGCGTTCTCCGGAAGGACGACTCGGTAGTCAAAGGGTATCTTTCCCGGAACGACACGGTTGATATGTTTTACGATATTTCCGAAGCAGGCATTTGAAACGGAGTGATAAAATTCGGGGTTCTGAGTCAGTTCATTTGACCTCTTCAACATATCCAAGAAAAGTTCCTGCGATTGTTCCTTGGTGAAGCGGAGCGGATAAAGAAAAAGATTGTCTTTATGATGATCGGTGCGAAGACGTATGACGTCGCGTTCGTCGGCGATCACATACATGAGTTCAAACTGACGGAAAAGACCTCTGACCGCGGAATATTTTTCTCCTTTTTTCTTTCGTATCTCAACGGAAATGGAAACAAAAACATCGTCTTCAAATTCAAATGAAAGGAATGTGTGCGCGGCGTATTTGTAACCGGTGAAGTGAACGAGAGAAAGCCAGACTTTTTTGAGTTTATTGAGGTCGTATTCGCGATCGTAGTGACTGACCGTATAATCCGTTGCTGTTTTGTAAGAAATATGGCGAACGTTTTTTATAAGAATCTTTCCGTCTTCTTTGAACTCTGCCGTCGGAAGGATTTTTTGATCCGGGCTCCAATTCCGATCCTTTAACGGTCGCTTTTTATACAGCCAAAAGGAGGCGATCAAAACGATCGCGGCGCTCGTAATCAAAAAAAACTTGAGAAAAACAAAAAACATATTTTACGAGTTATTCCACTTTCTCGTTTCGTTTATTTTATTTTTTTCGCGAAACGCTTTTTCCAGGTCAACATCAAAATAGTTCGCGAGATCAAGAAGGTAATTCAATACATCGGCAAATTCGTGTTCAAGATGGTGCTTTTGCCCCTTCTTGCTTTCTTTGCCGTCTTGTTCCCATTCTCCTTGATAATCTCTCATCGCCCGCGTGAGTTCGCCGAGCTCTTCCACGAGCCCGCTTAAGATGACGAGGTTTGAGTTTTTGTCCCAGCCGCGTTCTTTGCAAAAAGCTTTTACGTTCGCTTGCAAATCTCCGATCGTGGGATTTTCTTTCAGTGTGTTCATATATATATTAAAACAAAAAGGGAACGGATTTACCAGTTGATCCGCTCCCTGTAAATGATCTTTTTCCTTCCTTACTCCTCAGAACGAAGGGCTTGCGCCATCTCCATGAGAGTCCCCAGTTTTCTTCGCAGGTCTTCCATTTCTTTTTCTTTTTGCCGCATCTCTTTCATTACTTTTTCCTGCTCTTTCTGGAGATCTTGTTTTTTAAACTCTTTTAAGATATACCGCATCATGACGGCTCTCCGAAGTTAATGCTGGATATATTATATATCCAATATATAGTTTTGTCAAACCCTATCACCACGAGCTATTGACATATTTCTATATCCATAGTAAATTATATCAGGTTTCTGTTATTTTCTATTCTATTTTCCGGGAGGATAAATTATGAATCTTATAGAGTTTTTGGCCTTTGTTTTTCTCTTTTTGGTCGTTTGGATACAGTATTCAACGATCAAAGACCTCAAAAACGAATTGACGCACGATCCGCTGACCGGGCTCCGAATCATGAGACATTTTGAAAAAAAATGCATTGACGTTATGGATAGCGTAGAAAGGAAAAGAGAGGCGTCTTCCGCTGCTTCGCAAGAAGAACACACCGCTCACCGGTCTCATACTCATTCGCACTGCGTCGCTTTTGTGGACTTGGACGGTCTTCAATGGACGAATAATCATGCGGATTTCGGATACTTCGTCGGGGATCGCATATTGGTGGCGCTGGCCAACATTTTGAATCGCTGGAAACGGCAAGACGACTTGGTGGTACGACGCTCAAAGGGCGGAGACGAATTCCTTTTGCTTTTTGCCGCTTCTTCTCCTGAAGAAGCCGAGAGACTTCTTTTGGAAAACAGAAGGCGTTTTGAGACGGTTATTGCAAAGCGTTTCCCCGGCCTTGCCGGCAACGTCAGCTTTTCTTTCGGAGTGAGAGAGATACGGCTCGGACAAACCGAAGACGAAATCGCTCAAGCGATAGAAGCTTCCAGCAAAGTGATGCATCGTTTCAAAACGGAACGAAAAATGGACCGCCGAGTTTCGTCTCTCAAAGAAGAAGTATCGTAAAATATGGGCAATAAAGGGGGTTCTCGCGAACCCCCTTTCTTTTTGTTTAAAAATAAGATATATTGTATGGGTAATTTGCCTGGTTAGCTGTTTTGGCTGATTAGACAGAAAAATAAATAAACATCAAAATTTGCCTGGTTAGCTGTTTTGGCTGATTAGACAGAAAAATAAATAAACATCAAAATTTGCCTGGTTAGCTGTTTTGGCTGATTAGACAGAAAAATAAATAAACATCAAAATTTGCCTGGTTAGCTCAGTTGGTAGAGCACGTCATTGGTAATGACGAGGTCCGCAGTTCAATCCTGCGACCAGGCTCCAATTTAGCTTTTGGCTTTTAGGTTTTAGGTTTTAGCTTCACAACGACGGAAAGCTAAAAGCTGACACCTAAAAGCTAAAAGCTCGTTGCCACCTTAGCTCAGTTGGTAGAGCATCTCACTCGTAACGAGAAGGTCCGCAGTTCAATCCTGCGAGGTGGCTCACGAAAAAAGCGTCGGTACCCCGCCGCTTTTTTGTTTGCGCTTTTATTGAATTCATGGTACTTTTGCAGACAGATATGTTTGCGTCCCCAAGGAGGCCGGTGTGGACCTTGATATGAAAAAAGTTCGGAATCTCCGAATGACCGCAAGAACGATCCAATTTTCCATTCTTATTCTCATTGCGATTTACACCATCTTTTGCTTTTATTTTGCCGTTTTTGAAAAAGGTGCGATTGACGGAAGATTTCTTCTTTATTCTCTCGTTCCGATCCCGTTTTTCTTGCATGCGGAAATAAGACAACGGAAGGATACCTCTCCTTTTTTGGTAAAACTTAACCGTCTTTTTGCCGGAAAAAATGTTCATGTCCGCGAAGCGACCGAAACGGAAAGAAATATCGTCAAAAGTTTTTTTGATGAAAAAGGATATGAAATGCCGCTCCTTTTTACGTGTCGGCCAGCAGAAGAAGTGAATGCTCTTATCGGGCATTGCTATCAAACCGATTTCCTTCTTTTTACGGAAGAAACATACTGGAGATGTTCTCCTCAAGAGATATGGACGATACTCGCTCATGAAGTAGGGCATGTTCTAAACAGGGATATGCTGCTTATGGCGGTGGAAAATATCCTTTGGTTCTTATGTTGGTGGTTTTCTGTTCTGGTCATGATAAAAATTTTCTTTTATTCCTTGATCTATCATGGTACGTGGCATCCGGCTTTTGACTATCCTACCGTTGCCTATACAGTCGTTCTTTTCTTTGTCTTTTTCAAAGATCAGTGCAAATCGGTGCTGTATGTCGTCAAAGAAGTGCTTGCGGATAATACTGCGGCGAAAATTCTCGGTTCGCCGATTCCTGTCATTGGAATTTTAGAGAAATACGTTAAAGAAGATGCTTTTTCTCAGTCGCGTAGGATCTCGTCGCTTCGCCGAGTTCTCAAAAAAACGCCTTGAAAAAGAAAACACGCACCCGCCATTTTACTCATGGCGGGTGTTTTCTATTTACGGCTCGTCTGATACAATGGAAATCAATGGAAGAACAGAAAGCAAGAATAGAAGAGATAGAAAAAATGATGATGCTTCCCGACTTTTGGCAGAACAAAACCAAAGCGCAAGAGCTGGTCAAAGAACTTTCAGACTTGAAAGAGTCGCTCTTGAGCGGAGGGGGAGGAAAATACGACAAAGGCGGAGCCATCATAACCATTTTTTCAGGAGCGGGCGGAGATGACTCGGAAGATTTTTCGGCAATGCTTTTTCGCATGTACGAAAAATATATTGCCAACCGCGGATGGTCAATTCTGATTCTTCACAAGAATGAAAACACCCAAGGGGGTTTTAGAAATCTTACGTTTGAAGTGGAAGGGAAGAATGCGTATGGCACGCTCAAACATGAGTCCGGAGTTCATCGGCTTGTCCGCATCTCGCCGTTTAATGCAAAGAAACTCCGCCATACCTCTTTTTCCATGGTTGAAGTTATTCCCGTCTTCAGCAAGACCGAAGACTTGGAAATTCCCGAGAGCGAACTTTCCATAGAATTCGCTCGTTCCAGCGGCCCAGGAGGTCAGAATGTAAATAAAAGAGAAACAGCCGTCCGCATTGTTCATCTCCCGACCAAGCTTTCCGTTCACGTTGACTCCGAACGTTCTCAACTCCAAAACAAAGAAAAAGCTCTGAATATCCTTCGCGGGAAATTGTATAAAATGAAAGAGATGGAAAGAAAAAGCGCGGAGTCCGGAATGTATGTCAGCAAGACCACCGAGATAGAGTGGGGAAACCAGATTCGTTCGTATGTTTTGCATCCGTATAAAATGGTAAAAGACCACCGTACCGGAGTGGAAACGAGCAAAGTTGATGCCATACTGGAGGACGGTGAATTGGACGAATTCATTGAAGCGGAAAAAAATCTGTAAGCTTTCAGATTTTAATTTAACGGAGAACAAATTAATGAACAATGTATTGTTGTCGCATCGTCTTCTTACTGGTAGAATAAGAAGGAATGGCTTTTTTCGGAAAGCTAAAATCTAACAGCTAAAACCTAAAAGCTCACCCATGATTTACTTTGATAAAGTTTCAAAAAAATATCCGAATGAATCTCTCGCTCTTCAGGATATTAATTTTTCCATAGCGCATAATGAATTCGTTTCCATTGTCGGACACTCCGGAGCGGGGAAGACGACGCTTCTCAAACTTTTACTCGCGGAAGAAAAACCGACCGAAGGTTCCGTTTTTTTTGAATCGGTCAACGTCCACGAACTTCACCGGAATGATGTCACCAAACTCCGCCGAAGAATCGGCATGATCTTCCAAGATTTCCGTCTTTTACCCGACAAAACAGTGTACGAAAACATAGCTTTTGCGATGGAGGCAGCCGGACGAAGCGATGACGAAATCGCTTTTGACGTACCGCATGTGCTTGAACTCGTTGATTTGAATAATAAAGCGTGGGATTTTCCCGGGCACCTTTCCGGGGGAGAGAAGCAGCGCGTCGCTATCGCTCGCGCGATCGTGAACCAGCCCGACATTATTATCGCCGACGAGCCGACCGGAAACCTTGATCCGGTCAACACCTACGAGATCGTTCAAATCCTGAAAAAAATAAACGACATCGGAACGACAGTGATTTTGACCACTCACAACAAAGGCATTATTGATCTTCTCGGCAAACGCGTCATTACCATGGAAGGAGGAAAAATCATCCGCGATGATGCGAGCGGGAAATATGTACTTTAAGAAAAAAGTTAAAAGTAAAAAGAAAAAAGTGTAAAAAAAAAGAAAAAGAAAAAAACGTAAACTTTTTTCTTTTGACTTTTAACTTTTTTCTCACAAAAAATATGTTTTGGCTTAACACAAAAAGAATACTGCGCGCGGGGGTTTTGAGTTTTTGGAGAAACGGCTTCGTATCGCTTTCCTCCATTCTCGTGGTTACGGTAACGCTTTTTACCGTTATCTCCCTTATCTTCACGAATGTCATTTTGGAGGCGGTACTTTCGGATTTTAAAGAAAAAGTGGACGTGAACGTGTATTTTGTTACGGCCGCGCCTGAAGCCGACATTCTGCAGATAAAATCCAATCTGGAAAAACAGCCCGAAGTCGCTTCCGTCGTATACGTATCCCGCGATCAAGCTATCGCCGAATTCAAAGATAAACACAAAGATGATTATCTGACCTTGCAGGCCTTGAATGAAATAGGGGATAACCCTCTCGGCGCGCGATTGAATGTTATTGCCAAAGATCCGTCCCAATATGAAGGCATTGCAAAAAAAATAGAGAGCCAAAATACGCTTATGGCCGGCGGGACGAATATCATAGACAAGGTTAATTTCAGACAGAACAAAGATATTATTGACCGTCTGACGAAGATTATCGCCGGAACCAAACAATTCGGCTATACTTTCGCCCTCGTCCTCGTCTCCACCTCGCTCCTCATTACCTTCAATACCATTCGCTTGGTTATTTACATGACGCGCGAAGAGATCAACGTGATGAAGCTCGTCGGCGCAAGCAGTATGTATGTTCGCGGGCCGTTTATCGTCGGAGGAATGATGTACGGGGCGGTTTCGGCTTTGTTGGCAATGATTCTTTTCTACCCGATAACCCTCTGGCTTACGGGAACGACTCAAGACTTTTTCGGCGGGGTTAATCTCTACTCGTACTACCTCAAAAATTTCTTCCAGATATTCATCATCGTCCTTATGGTCGGAATGTCGCTCGGCGCCGTCTCAAGTTTCCTCGCCGTTCGCAAATATCTCAAAGTATAAAGAAAAAAATACATAAAACAAAAATGGGCAGAAAAAACTTCTGTCCATTTTTATATTTGTTATCCACAAGCAAAGTTCTCCCTTATATTTTTTGTGATATAATCTTGAGTATGTATCCGACTGAAAAACTTTTCGCGTGCAATTTTTTGAAAAGGAAAACCCTTTTTCTCCTCATCCTCTTCGCGGGATTTTTCCCGACAGCTTTTGCTTCAGCCGACAATGGAAAACCCGAAGCGAATATCGCGGAAACCGCGGCGGTTGAAGCCCATGATCTCTGTAATATATTCGCCGAAGGAGTTTTTGTCCTGAAAGATTATGTTAAAACCGGAATCCGTCTAAGCTCCAAAAGTTATCAAGACCTCTATAAAAGAATAGAACAGGGAAGCGGAAGAACAAAAGAAACCATCGCGTTATCTTCCGCCGCTTCAGATCTTGCTCTTGCAAACCAGACTTCTGTTTATTGCAAAGCAAGAGCGCTTCTCGGTCTCGGGTGCGACGGGACGACTCCGACAAAAGTCGTTCCTCCCGCAACGCCCGCAGTTCAACAGCCGGTAAAATCTCCCTCGGCTCCGATCCTTGCCCCTCCGACCGTTACCCCGACTCAACCTTCTTCACCAGCTCCGGTCATAACCGGAAACCAAGTTTTATCATACGATACCATCGTCGCTTCCCCCAAAAACGTTTTTGCTCCCGCTTCCACGCTGAATGCTCTCAGTTCCAGAGTAGGGAACCTTGAAAAGAAATCGGGAAGCGCTCAATTTGTATACGACACACAAGCAAGGATAGACATTCTTGCTCTTCAAAAAAAAGTAGAAGGTTTGCGATCATCCCCCTCTCATTCTTCGCCAACCGCTTATGTCGGACTGAATGGTCAAGCGGTTGTTTTTAATGCCGCCAGCACGAACGGAGTATTTGAAAAAGACGTCTCCGCGCAGACGGGAACTTTTTCGGGCGGAGTTACCAGCGGAAGTTTGTCCGCATCAAAAGATCTTACTGTTACCGGAAATTCCACCCTCTCCGGAAGTCTCTCTGTCGGAGGGGCGACCACTCTCACGGGAACGCTTTCCGCTAACGGCGTTTTGTATACCGACGGGACAAACAGCCGTGTCGGAGTCGGCACTTCTTCTCCTTCCGATACGCTTTCCGTAAACGGCCCGCTGTATCTTACTGCCGCCATTCCCTCAAAGACCACGAATCGTTTATACAATATATTGGGAAGCCTCTATTGGGGAGGAAATCTTATAGCGGGAGCCACGACCGGCAACTGGACGGCGAGCGGGGAAGACGCTTGGCGGACGACCGGAAAAGTCGGTATCGGTACCACCAGTCCGGCGTATACGCTGGATGTGGGAGGAAATATCAATATCGGGAATGGGTATACTTTTAAATACGATGGAACCGATCTGATTACTGCGAATAAGACGCTGGGGAATAGTTTCTTCGGGTTGCTGGCGGGGAATACGACGATGACGGGGGGGTAACAATACCGCTGTTGGCGATCATTCGTTGCGAAATGATACGACAGGAGATGGTATTACGGCAATCGGTTCTCGCTCGCTGTACTCCAACACTGTCGGCACCGAAAACACGGCTATCGGCAATACTTCTCTTTATTCCAATACGGAGGGGTACAGCAATACCGCAACAGGAAATGAATCTCTCTATTCCAATACCATAGGTTCCGAAAATGCCGCTTATGGACAGAATTCTCTTTTCTGGAATACGACAGGTTCGCAAAATTCAGCATTCGGCGCCGAATCAATGCTTTTTAATACAACAGGAGGTGAAAACGTCTCAAACGGCTATCAGTCTCTGTATTCTAACACGGAAGGAGAAGATAATGTTGCGAATGGGTTTGAAGCTCTCTATACAAACACAGTAGGAGGACGTAATAGCGCGAACGGAGCGTTGTCTCTTTTTTATAATTCCGAAGGAAGCGAAAACGTCGCAAACGGATATTCCGCCCTCTATTCCAATGATACAGGAAACGCCAATGTCGCGAACGGAGTGGAGTCAATGTATTCTAATCTGACGGGTGAGAATAATACGGCAAATGGATATTCATCTCTTCATTCTAACCAAGACGGTTCTTCAAACGTCGCGAATGGAGCCTACTCTCTTTATTTAAATCTTAGCGGTTCTGAAAATACAGCAAACGGCTACCAATCACTGTACTCAAACACTACAGGAGAAAGCAACGTAGCGAATGGAGCCTACTCTCTTTATACGAACACTACGGGGAATAATAATGTTGCGAATGGTTTTCAGTCTCTCTACTCTAACACGGAAGGTTATGCGAACATCGCAAACGGAACCATTGCCCTCTACAATAATACTGTCGGGGTTGAAAATATCGGCATCGGCTCATCTGCGCTCTTTGCCAATACCGAAGGAAGCCGTAATGTCGCCGTCGGCAGTCAAGCGCTTTATTCCAATGTTGACGGTTACAGCAATGTAGCCACCGGAGGTTACTCGCTTTGGTCTAATACCGAAGGTTACGGAAATGTCGCAAATGGAGACCAATCTCTCTACTCTAATACCGCGGGAGCCTCTAATGTCGCGAACGGAAGCGATTCCATGTTCTCTAACACGGAAGGAAACTTTAATACCGCAAACGGAACGGAGACTCTTTATTCCAATACTATCGGCGAAGAAAATGTCGCGAACGGCTATCAAGCGCTGTATTCCAATACCGAGGGTTCCGCTCTTACCGCAACGGGGGCCTATGCTCTTTACTTCAACGACGGGGGAGCGGATAATACCGCGAACGGATACACCTCTCTTTACTCCAATACTGAGGGCTCAGAGAACACCGCCATGGGATATCAGTCTCTTTATGCCAACGAAACAGGAAGCGACAACTCGGCTTTCGGAAGCAACTCTCTGTATGAAAACACGATCGGTTATGAAAACACCGCGATGGGAAGTAATGCTCTTTCTGCCAATACGGAGGGTAATTACAATACAGCCATAGGAAGCAGCGCTCTTCTTTCCAATACTACCGGAGGAGTTAATGTTGCCATCGGCGCTTCTGCTCTTTTTAGCAACACGGAAGGAAGCGATAATGTGGGTATCGGTTATAATTCTCTCTATGGCAATACCATAGGAATTAACAATATCGCCATCGGAACCAGCGCCCTCTTTACTAATACGGAAGGTGAGAACAACATAGCCATCGGTTCCTCCGCTCTTCAAAACAATACGCTTGGATATTCCAATATTGCCGTGGGCGCGAACGCTCTTGCTTCTAACACCGAGGGAATTGACAACGTCGCAAATGGAGAATCGGCTCTCTATTCCAACGAAACGGGAAATGACAATGTTTCAACGGGGGCATATTCTCTTTATGCCAATACGGAAGGAAGTTGGAATACCGCCATCGGGGATCACACCCTTTTCAACAACACGACGGGAAACAACAATCTCGCGACTGGTTGGAGATCCCTTTATCTCAATACCGAAGGTTATAGTAATGTCGCGAACGGAGTGGAGTCTATGTACTATAATACGCTCGGTTATGAAAATACCGCGAACGGATTTGAATCTCTTTACCACAATACGGAAGGAATCAATAATGTTGCCAACGGCTTTCAATCGCTTTTCTATAACGAAACCGGAAACAACAACACCGCCAGCGGTTGGTCATCTCTCTACACAAACACGACAGGAGAGAATAATGTAGCCACGGGGTATCAGTCTCTCTATCGCAACGATAGCGGTTCCAACAATACCGCAGAGGGTTATCAATCCTTATACGCGAATGAAACAGGAGAGAACAATACTGCCAACGGTTCTTTGGCGCTCTCAATGAATACGGAAGGTTCCGACAATACCGCAGTGGGGTATGAATCGCTTTTTACCAATACCACCGGTTCAGAAAATACCGCAATAGGCGAAGGATCTATTTACTCCAACCTTGTGGGTTCATACAATACCGGAACGGGATACAATTCTCTTTACTCCAATACTGACGGTGTGAATAATGTTGCAAACGGACACGGCGCGCTTTACTCCAATGTCGGAGGACGCGACAACGTCGCCGTCGGATATCAGTCTCTCTACAATAATGTCGGAGATACCGCAGATGGTGAGATCGGTATTGAAAACACCGCGGTAGGTTCTCAATCTTTGCTTTCCAATACGGAAGGAATTCAGAATGTCGCGAGCGGGTATCAATCCATGTATTCCAATACCTCCGGGTCTAGTAATGTTGCCGCCGGAGCGTATTCTCTTTGGTCTAATACGGACGGGTACAATAGTGTCGCGATTGGAAACGAAGCCCTCTACTCCAATACTTCCGGTTATGAGAACGTTGCGGTCGGATTTGAAGCCCTTTATTCCAATACGGAAGGATACGATAACGTCGCAACCGGAAATCAAGCGCTCTATGCCAATACTACCGGAAACTATAATACCGCAAACGGTGTCCAGGCTCTCAATCTCAACACCGAGGGCAGTGCGAATACCGCCACTGGTTTCAGTTCTCTCGCTTCTAATACTATTGGCGAAAATAACACGGCAGATGGTATGTGGTCTCTCTTCTCTAACACTGAAGGATCTGAAAATGTCGCGAATGGATTTGAAGCGCTTTATTCTAATACTACCGGTTCTCAAAACGTCGCCAACGGAGTCTCTGCTCTTTACAGTAATGAAACCGGTACTCAGAATGTAGCAAATGGTATGGAAGCTCTTTACTCTAATACCTCGGGAAGCAGTAATGTTGCGAACGGTTGGGAAGCTTTGACTTCTAATACTGAGGGTAGCGAAAATACCGCCAACGGAATCAGCTCTCTCGCTTCAAATACTACGGGTGTAGAGAATACAGCCAACGGCGCATTCTCTCTCTTCTCCAACACTGAGGGCGCTGATAATGTCGCGAATGGCTTTAACGCGCTCTACTCTAATACGATAGGAAACGAAAACGTCGCGAACGGTATGGAAGCTCTGTATTCCAATACCGAAGGAGTTGATAACATTGCGAATGGTTTTCGTGCTCTGTACAGTAATACTTTAGGTGAAAACAATGTTGCAAACGGAGCGCAAGCTCTTTATTCCAACACTCTCGGTACGAATAATGCCTCTAATGGCGCATTAACGCTTTTCTCTAATACTGAAGGTTCTGAAAACGTCGCGAATGGTTATGAGGCTCTGTATTCCAATACGATGGGAAGCGGCAACGTCGCAAGCGGTTGGGATGCTCTTTATTCAAATACCGAGAGTTCCAACCTTGTTGCCGTTGGAACCAGCGCTCTTTATTCCAATACCGATGGACTCAATCTTGTCGCGGTCGGATACGAAGCTCTTTACTCTAATGTTGATGGAGGAGAAAACACCGCTATCGGATACGATTCTCTTTATTCCAATACGAGCGGAACGGGCAATACCTCCATCGGCTCTCAAGCCCTTTATTCCAACACTCTCGGAGAAAGCAATACTTCCAACGGGGCATTTTCTCTTTATTACAACACTGAAGGTTCCGATAATACCGCAACAGGATATGATTCTCTCTACACCAATGTTGACGGCGCTCAAAACGTGGCGAACGGGTCCGGAGCGCTTTTCTCTAACGAAGGAGGAAGCGACAACGTCGCCGTCGGATACCAAGCACTTTATTCAAATATCGGTGATATCAACGGAGATACCGGAGCCTACGAGAATACCGCGGTTGGTTCTCAATCACTTTGGGCAAACACCGAAGGATACAGCAACGTCGCTGTCGGATTCCAGTCGTTGTATGCCAACACAACCGGATATGAAAACGTATCGCTCGGCGATCAATCTTTGCTTTCCAACACTGAAGGTATTCACAACATTGCGGTAGGGTATGGAGCTCTTGCTACTAACGAGACAGGAAATGACAACGTCGCAGTGGGAACAAATGCGCTCGTTGCAAATACCATAGGAGAAGCTAACGTCGCGAATGGTTCCTCTGCTCTCTTCTCTAATACTGAAGGCAGCGCGAACGTCGCAATCGGCAGCGCCGCACTCTACTTCAACACTACCGGTTCTGAAAATATCGCCATCGGAGAAGACTCTCTTTATACCAACACCGAAGGCCAACAAAACGTTGCTTCGGGAAATGGCTCCCTTTATTATAACGAGACGGGATCTTTCAATGTCGCGAATGGATACTGGTCTCTTTACTCTAACACCGAAGGAGAAAGCAATGTCGCGAACGGCATGGAAGCACTCTATGCCAACACTCTCGGCAGCGAAAACGTCGCCGATGGGTTTGAAGCTTTGTACTCTAATACCGAAGGTGGCAACAACACGGCAATCGGTTCGTACTCTCTCTACTCCAGCACTATCGCAAACGACAACACAGCAGTCGGTTCGTATGCTCTTTATTCCAACACCGAAGGATCTCTCAATGTTGCTGTTGGAAAGGAAGCGCTTTATTACAACACTACCGGTTCTGAGAATATCGCGATGGGGAATCAGTCTCTTTATTCCAACACGGAAGGAGAAGTTAACATTTCTATAGGAGACAGCGCTCTCTACACCAATACGACCGGAAGCGGAAACGTAGCGCTTGGCAGCGAGGCTCTCTATTCTAATGAAACAGGTTGGAGCAATATCGCGATTGGAGGAAGCGTTCTCTATTTCAACACGGAGGGTACGGGTAACGTTGGAGTTGGCTCAAGCGCTCTTTACACCAATACTACTGGAGCTGAAAACACCGCAACGGGCTACCAATCTCTTTATCTTAATACGGAAGGAATTGATAATGTCGCGAATGGATATCAGGCTCTGTATTCCAATACAGACGGAGGAAACAACGTGGCAAGCGGTTTTCAGTCGCTTTATTCCAACGTCGGAGGTTCCGACAACGTTGCTACCGGATATCAATCCATGTATTTGTCTACCGACGGAGAGAGTAATGTTGCTTACGGAAACCAATCGCTCTACTCCAACATAGATGGTTCGCGTAATGTAGTGTCAGGATTCCAGTCTCTCTATTCAAACATTACGGGTAGTTGGAATACTGTCATGGGAGATAACGCTCTCTATTATAACGCCTCCGCTTCTTCAACGGTCGCGATTGGAGCTGTCGCAGCAAAAGGTTCCGCTTTGTATTCCAACGAGCGCGGGGTGTACGTCGGTTATGGAGCAGGTGAAAGTGCGGCGACCGGTTCTGATAACAATACGATGGTTGGCGCGTATTCTGGATCTAACGTAACGACCGGAGCAAACAACATTCTCATTGGATACAACGCCGGAAATTCAGGAATAACTGCTCTTACCACGGGCTCCAACAACATCATCATCGGCTACGACATCGGAGCCACCTCCACCGACATGACCCGCGGTCTCAACATCGGCAATCTTATCTTTGGTACGAATTTAGACGGAACGGGCACAACCCTCGCCAGCGGTAACATTGGTATCGGAACCACGAGCCCAAGTCAGAAACTCACCGTTGAAGGTTCCGTTTACGCCATTTCCTTTATTGACGAAGGAGCCACTCTCAACGCTCCGGACTATGTCTTTGATGATCCGCTCTACAAGCACCTCTCCATAGACGAAATACAAACCTACATAGATGAGAACAAACATCTTCCGTGGGCTACGGCAAGAAACTCGGGTGCCATGTCTCTTTCTGTTCGTATGAATCAGATACTGGAGTCAGTGGAAAACATTTGGTTGAAGATTGTGGAGTTGTCTGATTGGAACAAGAGTCAGGATGATCGCATAAGAGAACTGGAACGAAAAGTTGAACTCCTTGAGCAAAATCAGAATCCGGCAGTCGGTCATGGCACCCCGTCACAACCTGCTCCCGCGCCGACACCGACACCGGACCCAACGCCGGCACCAGCCCCGGAAGCCCCTGTTGCCCCTCCAATAGAGGAGGTGACACCGGCACCCGATCCGGTAGTGGTTCCGCCTATACAGGAACCGGCTGCTCCCGAAGCTCCTGCACCGGCCCCCGAGGTTGCTCCAGCGGAATAAAATGAAACAATAAAAAAGTCCCCGAACGTGTCGGGGACTTTTTGCGGGAGTTAGAGCACTCCGGCAAATACGTCGTTGTTGAAATCAGGATAGAAAGGTTTTGAGCTTCTCGGTCTTTCTTCCTCTTTTCTCGCATTTCGCCATTTTTCCATCGTTTGATAGGGCCATGGCGGAAGGGCTGTTTTGTTTTGCGCTGTCGTTGGCATAGACACCTCCGTTGGTGAAAGGAACCATCCAGTAAACATAATGGTATATATTGTTGAAAAAGTCAACAACTCGTCAGACCTTTTGAAAAAGAGTATACTGGGGGAGAATAAAATATAATACATATGGCAACAAAGAAAAAAACAGCGGTCAAACGAAGAAAATATATTTTTGTCGTGGGGGGCGTAATGTCGGGAGTGGGGAAGGGCATTACGGCATCGTCCATCGGTGTTATTTTGCAGGATCGCGGATTCAAGGTAACTTCCATAAAGATTGATCCATATGTGAACGTTGACGCGGGCACGATGAACCCCACCGAGCACGGAGAAGTGTTTGTTTTGAACGATGGTTTTGAAACCGATCAAGATATGGGAAACTACGAACGGTTTTTGAATGTTTCCATTCCGTCCGACAACTACATGACCACCGGACGCGTGTATCTTTCTGTTATAGAAAAAGAAAGAAATTTAAAATACAAAGGCAAATGCGTTCAGGTCGTTCCTCATATTCCTCTTGAAGTTATTTCTCGCATTAAACTCGCCGCGGAAAAAGCCGATGCGGATATTGCCATCATTGAGGTCGGCGGGACGGTCGGCGAATACGAGAACATTCTTTTTGTGGAAGCCGCTCGTATGATGGAACTTCAAAATCCCGACGATGTTTCTTGCGTGATGGTTTCGTATCTTCCCGTGCCGTCAAAACTCGGAGAAATGAAAACGAAACCGACTCAACATGCGGTTCGCGCGCTCAACTCAAACGGCGTCCAGCCGAATGTTATTATTGCGCGTTCCAGTGAACCGCTTGATCAGGTGCGAAAAGAAAAGATTGCCCTCTTCTGCAATATGCGTCCCGAGAATGTCATTTCCGCCCCCGACGTGGAAAGCATCTATGATGTTCCTATAAACTTTGAGAAAGATAAACTATCGGACAAACTTCTTGCCTCTTTGAAATTGAAACCGAAAAAAGATTCCTCTTTGAAAGAGTGGAGAAAATTCGTTGCGATAACCAAGAATACCAAAAAAGAAGTGAACATTGCCGTGGTGGGGAAGTATTTCAGTACGGGAGATTTTGTTTTGTCCGATGCTTACATTTCCGTTATAGAGGCCATTAAATATGCCGCTTATGTCAATGGCGCGAAACCGATTTTAACCTGGCTTTCTTCCGAAGAGTTTGAAGGCGATGAGGCAAAAACCAATCTTCGCACTCTCTCAAATTATGACGGGATACTTGTTCCGGGAGGTTTTGGTTCTCGCGGAATAGAAGGGAAGCTGAGTGTTATACAATACGCGCGCGAACACAAAATTCCGTATTTCGGTCTGTGCTACGGCATGCAGCTTTTGGTGATAGAATTCGCCCGGAACGTTCTCGGTTTTGACGTTGCTAATACGGCGGAAATAGATCCGAACTCTCCTCATTTGGTCATTGATATCATGCCCGATCAGAAGAAGAAGATGAAAGAAGAGAACTACGGCGGGAGCATGAGACTCGGCGCGTATCCCGCTATTCTGAAAAAAGGAACGGTTGCAGGGAAAGCCTACGGCAGTAAAAAAGAAATTTCCGAAAGACACCGTCATCGCTATGAAGTGAACCCTGAATATATCGAACGATTGGAAAAAGGCGGACTCGTTTTTTCTGCTACTTCTCCCGATGGCATATTGATGGAAATCGCCGAACTCCCCGAAAGCAAGCATCCGTTCTTCCTCGGTACGCAATTTCACCCGGAACTTATCGCCCGTCCGCTTGACCCGCACCCGCTGTTCGTGGAATTCGTGCGCGTTGCTTTGTCTCAGAGAAAAAAATAAAATACATTCTCTCTCAAGAGAAGAAACCGCGGACGAAGGTCTTTCCTTAAGGAGGAACGCAGCGAAGCGAAGTGACGGGGAAAGGAGAGACCTTGGGCAGCGGTTTCTTGCCATAATACATTATTAAAAAAATCTATGAACCCACGAGAACAATTTTCACCGCAAAGAAATGAAAGCGACCCTCATCAAGAGAGGTATGATGACATGGAATTTTATAAAGAATACCAAGATCCGGGGAAAATTCTTGACGCGGTTGCTCGGCTTCAGATAATCAAAGACCTTTGGATGGCGGGAAACAACGGAAATCCGCTTCGGCCTCTTTTGGAATACCGCGAATCACATCCGTCTCCGCACGGGGTAACTATGGGGATTGAAGTGGAATTGCCGGAGGAATCGGTGCTCGGCGAAGAAACCAAAGAAATGAACCGCGGGCAAAAGAAAAAATACCTTTTTGAGTTGAAAGAAAAATACCGGGAGACTGAAAAGATCGGTATTCCCCGCGGAGAAGATCAGTTCTGGGAATTCGCGCAGATACCCGCGCATAATCCGGAGACCCTTGCACGAGAGGCGCAGGCGCTTATCGGCATGGGACTTATCAACCCGGAGTATCAAAAATTCCCGCTCCACGTTACCATCGGCGGAATTTCGTTTTCCTCTAAAAATGATGACGGCGCGAATGTCCTCGCGAGAGTCCTTGAAGCAACCGGTTGGGCGACGACAGGAGAAAGACTCATGGCGCCTTACACCGACCCGGATTCAAACTGGACTTCTCATGATTTGCCGTCTGGTATTCGCGAAAGAGGAAAGAATCGGCTCGCTCAGCCGATGGAGGGAGAAACAACCACCGCAGTGGAACACCGCACTCTCGTTCTCCGAAGCCTTTTTGGCTTGGATCGGTATCTTCACAGCGCTTACTATCTCGCTTCAGCCTTGCGCGCTTATCAGGAACAAAAGAAAGATGATTGGATAGGAAAACAGCTCTCAAAAATTTGGCGGGTATTCGCCGGAAAATGCGAGGCTCGTTTTGAGGAGGAAGAGCTGACGAGTCCGTCGGAACTCTGGACGCTTAACACCGAGAATCCGGATGAAAATTCGTCCTTCAAACGACTGGCAAAAGTGCTGGATAAAGCCGAGTCAGATCCTTCAGGGAGGGAGGCGAAATTTGTTCACGATATCCGTCAATTGATCATTTCTACCAGGGCGGAGATCAAAGAAATCATTGAAATGGACAGAAAATAGAGGTTTCAGGGAAACACTTGCGGAAAAATAAGATTTGTGGTATTGTTGGGTTATGAAAGGGAAAAGGAACATAAATGCCGAATTTAACGAGACTTTTACGACTATTTCTGTCTTCATGGAGTACTACAATAAGAACATCCCCCCGAGTTATCCCCATGCGACGAGAGAGTCTTTGGAAGCCTTTAGAAAAGCCTATCCGGGCCTCTTCGCCGAAGGCAAAAAGTGGTCTATAGACAAACACCGCAAACGCCTCATGGACTGGCTCCCTTCCTACGATTTCAGCAAGGAGGTTCCCGTAGAAACCGAATAAAACTAAAAAATGCCCCCGTTGGGCATTTTTGTATTGCAAGGGCAGTCCTTAAAGGAGGAACGCAGCGAAGCGAAGTGACGGAGGAAGGACTGTCCTTGGGGCTATTTCACTCTGTTTTTTTAAAACTTATTCCACAGCATCTGGTTCGTAATCTCGTGGTGATAGATTACCTCGCTTTTTTTGACGATTGAGCCAAGGTCTTTCGGACTTCTGTCGGCGGTTTCCTGTTTGTAAGAAATAAACTTTTCGTGAGATATTTCTCCGAGCGTTTTTTTCAGGAAGTCGCTGCCTTTGAAAAGTTTGATAGCGTCGTTTATGTTTCCCGGCAAATAGCGAAGTCGGTCGCGTTTGCTTTCGTCTTTCAAAAGCGGCTCTCCTTCCGTTGCTGTTTTGAGAATGGCGTAGACGGTAATGTACGGGTTGGCGTCAGGAGCGACGGAACGT
The DNA here is from genome assembly GCA_943356445.1 of Candidatus Nomurabacteria bacterium. GTDB lineage: Bacteria > Patescibacteriota > Minisyncoccia > Phycocordibacterales > CAIJYI01 > CAIJYI01. Next base: position 20,240 of record CALREZ010000008.1, on the reverse strand, counting down.
ATTTCAATGCGGGCGGATTTTTCATTTCCCGCCGGAATTCTGATCATGGAACTTCGGTCAATGGAAGAAACTTTAATTTGATTCGGAGCTTCAAAGTGCGGGTCTAAACGGCGGTAGGCGTTGACGCTCGCATTCAGAAGGAGAGAAAGTTCCGGCGCGTGATTCAAAAGTTTTGAAATGGAATCCCATGCAAGGGGAGAAAGTCCGTCATCCCCGTCTTTTTTATAAAAGACATTTTTTCCTCCTTTCGTGAACGAGAGATTGATATGCATTCCCGATCCGTTGATATTCGCCACCGGTTTCGGAAGGAAAGTCGCGGTCATTCCTTGGTTTGCCGCGATCTGCCGGCAAACCAATTTGTAGAGCTGGATTCTATCGCAGGCTTTAACCGCATCTGCATATGAGAAGGCGAGTTCAAATTGAGACGGCGCCACCTCGGGGTGGTCTTTTTCATTTCTGAATCCCATCGCTCTCTGCGCTTCAGCAGCGGCGTCAATAAAAATCTTCAAACGGTCTAAAGGGAGAGAGTGAAAATATCCGCCGGTTGAGATAAGTTTGAAACCTTCTTCCTCTTGAAAATTCTGTTCGGCGTTTATTCCGTCAACGAGAAACCCTTCTACTTCCGCTGCTATGTAGGCAGTAAGACCTTGTTTCTTTTTTAGTTCCTGACTGAATGCTATGAGTTGTCCTCTGAAATCTGAATCATACGGAGTCTTGTCTCGGTTTAAAACATTCGCGAAAAAGATGACTTTTCCGGGCCCGAAAACATCGGAGGGAAGCCAGAGGATGCTTGACCAGTCAACGCCGAGACGGAGGTCGGACTCTTGCTGAACGGAAAAACCTCGGATAGAAGAACCGTCAAAGGTAAGGTTGTCGGCCGAATCCAAAAAGTAATGCTTGTCATAATCCAGCATATGAAATCGCCCTTCAATATCCGAGAAACAAAGCGTAACCGCTTTGATGCGTTTTTCTTTGGCGAGATAACCGCGATATTCTTTTTCAAGAACCGCGTGACTTTCCGTACCCGCCCTTTCGGAAGCTTTGAGGTTCATCTCTTCCAAGACATCGTAAGGAATCTCAAGGAAGTTTTTAAGCCCGGTGAGGGCAACAATAGGTTCTTTTGTCATATTTTTAGAGATACTTATACTAAAATGTTAGTAATTTACTATAAATATATTCCTATTTATTATAAACATCAAATAACTTATCCACAGAGGAAGTCTTTTTTTTGTAGCCGGTTCGGGGTTGTGCCCCGAACCGAAACGTTTGCATAACATAACAAACTCTGTTTTTGCTTGAATCTTGTCACCCAACCCTCCCCTTGGAAATTTCCCAAAAATCTGTTATTCTAATGACATTATGGAGAACAAAAACCGTAAAAATTGCGAAAGCTGCCTTTTGCCCCTTTCTAAAGACCCCGGAACAAGCGGGTCGGAAAAGTACTGCAGTTATTGCTGTAAAGACGGAAAACTTGTCTACGGAGGTACTGACCTGAAAGAGTTTCAGAACCGTTCGTATCAAGAAATGGTCGCGAAAGGAATGAACAAATACAAAGCGAAATTTTTCACCTGGATGATGCGTTTCGCTCCCCGTTGGAAAAAGTAGACAATTCGCCGAGAAAAAGTTAGATTTACATCATCAAAACACATTGCGGGATCATCTAATGGTAGGATGCGACTCTCTGAAAGTCGTCATCTTGGTTCGAATCCAAGTCCCGCAGCAGTCATATACTAAGTCAGGTGACCGAGACGCGTCATCATATTTTTATGCCAGGAAAAGCAAAACCTCATACCCCAATATCCGCGAATTTATCTCTTCAACAGATGGAATTAGCTCTCCCAAAAATAGAGAGAAGAATTTCTGACCTTAACAACTTTAACGTCGATTTAATTGAGAATCGGCGGGATCCAAAAATTGATGCGTTAGAAAAAGAACTTGACGCGCTTCTTGTTTCTATATTTGGGTCGGGTACGGTCGAATATGACCGGTATCGCTGGGGTGTAACTCGCTTAGATACAGCCTCGATGAATATGATGTACGAGACCCCAATCCATGAAGTCCGTGAAGGTCTTCGTAATGGAATCGCCGCATCAAAGGCTAACCTTGAATCCATTAAAAAGGGTTTTTTGGAAGAACTCGGGGATGCTGGAAGGACATCGACAGGGAAAACACTTAAAGCCTATGAAGGGCTTGAATTACATCCTGCAATAGAACGCGCTTCAGGTGCGCTGTTTCGTGATGGACATTACTCTAATGCAGTGGAAGATGCAGTAAAAGCATTAAACGCATTGGTGCGCATGAATAGCGGAATCGATGACAAAGATGGTACTGCTCTTATGGAGTATGTGTTCAGTACAAAAAATCCGATTTTGAAATTCAACCCGCTTTCCGATGAAGCCGGGTTAAACGAGCAAAAAGGATTTATGATGATGTTTTCCGGTGCGGTCGCCGGCTTGCGAAATCCGCGAGCGCATAAAATTATCAAAGATGATCCCGAGATGGCTCTGGAATTTATCGCATATATTAGTTTGCTAGCGAAGCTTGCCGATAAGACTACTAAATAATCACAAAGGAAAAAACTGCCGACGTGGCAGTTTTTTCTATTTAAGTGTTATCTTTTTGTCTTTCAAAAATAGCTTGCTTTGCAGACAACCAAGCAATTCACGTTTTTCTACAAGAGTGCCTTCTCTTAGTAAATATTTTGTGTAATTTCTAACGTCTACATCAATTTCAATTTTATCCTGTTTGTGTCCGAGCACACCTGATCTGAATTTATTGAATCGTTTTATCTCGTCTTCAATTCTCGTTCGTATTCCGAGTTCATCGAGGTCTACTTTGTCCATCAGCCCGATTAGTTCCTCAATCAAGCTCGGTTCGTTTATGTACTCATTTTTACAATCTATGTTTCTGGCTTTTGTGCAGAAATAGTACACGTGCCGATTTACTCCGCCGTCTTTCAGCTTCTTGAATTTTTCATCAGCGGATATTCCTGAACCGCAGTATCCGCACTGGAGCAACCTTGTGAAAGCAAACTCTTTGCTTTCTGTTTTTGGAATAAATTTTTCATTCAAGGTAGTCTGAGCTTTGTTGAATAATTCTTTATCAATTATCGGCGTATGTTTGCCGGTATACCAGTTTCCGCTTTTGATCGGGTATTCAAATTCGCCATAGTAGAAAGGATTTCTCAAAATGATGTAGATATTCGCGAGTACCAGAGGTTTTCCTCGATGAGTTTTGAAATCCGTTTCGCACAGCCAGCGATATATTTTCCGACCGCTCCATTGGTCGTAGGCGACTTTCTCAAACATTTGCTTGATGACCGGTGCGCGTTTCGGGTCAATTCTACATTGGCATTTTTTATCAACGTGTTTTTCATTCAAATATCCGGTCGGTGCAACGCCAGGTCTCAAACCCATTTCGCATCGAGTTCTCAACCCGCGCTTTACATTCACCGCCTTGTTGTCGTTCTCAAGTTTTGCCTGACTCCCGAGAATCATCAGCAGAAATTTTTCATTCGGGTTATTCGTGAATTTTTGTCCGTACGTCCGTATTTCATGGAGTAATCCCTGATCCATCAAATCCACCACCGAACCGAGGTCGCCCGCGTTTCGGCTCAAGCGATCGGGTGCCCACGTTAGTATCGCATTGAATTTCTTCAATCTAATCTCGTTCAGCATCTCATTATACACAGGTCTTTGTCCAACCTCTTTGGATGAATGCGCCTCACGCTTTATCTCCACGATGTGCAGGCGCTCCCGTTCGGCGAGCACCTGCATTTCTTTGACTTGAGACTCTATAGAAAGAGCCTGTTTGTCCTCCGCTTCTGTACTTTTTCTCGCATAGAGGCAGTACCGCAATTCCTCTTGAATTTGTTGTTTTTCCATACAATACAATCAATGACAGAATGGCTCTAGGGAGTCCAGACCCCGTGGAGTTGGTAAAAAATAACCAAGTTAACAAAATATAATTTATACGGTATTATTCATTTATGAAAAGGAGAATAAAAGAACATTTTTACATGCTATTTCAAAAGAACATACGCCATATCAAGGTTTGTTTTCCGTATATCGAGCAACACCTTTATATCGGTACTGGAGTTCCTGATCTTGTTGTAGAAAAAATCTCTTCGGCTAAATACGATAAAATCGTTGCGGTTGTTGACTCTAATCTGTACGAGCAGAGAAAAGATTATCTAGACGCTATTTTTGATAAATTAAAAATAGCAGGAGTTATCCCCGTTGAGTCTAAGGAAGCAAATAAGAATTTTGTATACTGCGATAATATACTAAACCAATTATCCAAATTAGGGATTAACAGAAAAAGTTGTTTGCTCGCTATTGGCGGAGGATACGTTGGTGATGTCGTTGGTTTTACCTCGTCTATTTATATGAGGGGTATAGATTTTGTTCAGATTCCAACAACCCTCATGAGTATGTCTGATGCTGTTATGGGAAAAGTCGCGATAAATAATAATGGAAAGAAAAATTTGCTTGGCTCATTTTATTCTCCGCGATTTACATTTTGCGACATGTCTTTGCTGGAAACTTCCAACAGAAGAGGTATTGTTTTTGGGCTAGTTGAAATTTGGAAACATTCATTACTTGAGAACAACTTAGGAATGGAATATAAAATATCAGAGTACTTAAACGGGAATGAATTAAATTCAGAAAAAAACCTAGCCGAATTAATAAAGTTTTCTTTGGAAGCAAAGAAAAAATATACTCAAAATGATTATGATGATACTAAGGGTTTGCATAAGGCACTGAGTCTTGGTCATACGTTTGCAAATTATATAGAATCTAAAACAGAAATACCTCATGGCCCGGCAGTCTTTTACGGGCTTATTCTTGTGTTCTTGATTTCTTATAAACTTAAAAAAATATCAAAGTCGGAATTTGACCATTTTATGGAAGTTGCTCGTTTGTTCGAGAAAGAGATTAAGATGCTCAACGAAGTTCAAAATCATATAGACGTCAACGACGCGCTTGAGAAACTCAAATTTGATAAAATTAACTCAGGAGATACTTATTCATTTGTCTTGTTGAAGAAGAACGGCTATTTTGTTTGTAAAAATGTGGACGCAGAGGTGTTGAAAGAAAGTTTGGATGAGCTCAAAAAACTGAGTTTTTAATAGAAACGCCATTTCAACAGCGGCGTAGTCATTACGCCGTTTTTGTGTTAATATATGGTAACTTACCACTAATAATCACAAAAATGAGCGATCAATATTTCAACGGAGAAGCTATTTTTTCTGCTGGCGGTGTCCTGGTAGATAAGGAAAATAATAAAGCGCTGCTTATTTATAAAGAAAAAATCGATGAGTGGCTCCTTCCGAAAGGCCGTATGGAAAAAGGAGAGACTATTGAACAAACAGCGGAACGCGAAATTTTTGAAGAAACAGGCTATAAAAATAAATTTGAAAAATTACTTTCCGTTCAGGTAAGACCTGATATAAATGATCCGAACAAAACTAAAGTTATTTTTTGGTTTGCTTGTGTTTTAACTGACAAAGAAAAAACTGAAAACACGCAAGACGTCGGTGAAAATTTCACAGGGAAATGGGTTTCTTTATCTGAAGCACTTCAATTATTAAAATGGGAGAACGACAAAAAACTGGTGACGCTCAGTCTTAATTCCGAAAAATAAAAATGCTTGAGCGCGACTATCTGCCGTTAATCGGAAAAAAGATAGAAGAGCTTGGGATAAAGAACGGCGTTATCGCCGGTGGTTCTTATTCGTATAAGAAAGGGCGGTTTGATTCTCTTCAAGAAATTAGAGATCTTGATATATTGATTATAGTAAGTTCCCTTGAAGACCTGGTTGCGCTATTAACAGAAAAGAGCTATGAGTTTGCCAGAATATTAAAATTAGAAAAAATTGAAAAAATCTTTTCTAAAAACGAGCTTCATTTAGTAGAAGAAAATTTTTTCAGCGGTGTTCGCTACTCAGGAATAAACATTTTTGGGCAAAAAGTATCCGCAAAAATTATTCTCTCGGAAAAATTGAACGAAGCATTTGACGATAACAATCCTCACTTAATTAATATTTTATCCAAAAAAGACCGTAGATTATATCGTCAAAAAAACTTTTCTGGCGATCTCGTCTGTTTGGGAATAGTGAATCAAAAAGTATCAGACGATTTGGTAGTACTCGGAGATTCCGATATTTTTGCCGCAGGTAATGACTATTCTCTCGGAGTCGTTTCCGATGTGCTTCTTTCTGGTGAGATTCTTCATGATTCATTTTCCGTTGGTCTCTCGTCTCTGCAAGAAGAATTGATTCTGAAAATCGGACGTCTTTCTTGTTGCGATGATTCTACACAGAAAGATTGGTCTAAGATTTTTGTTCGTTCCGATCGCTTTTTGGCCGATTTTAGTGAGCAGATCAATAAAAAATTCCGTGCCGTTATTGGTGATAATTTTGAAGAAATAAACAATAGTGCCGTTAAAAATACATCTCAAAGATATTTCATTCAGGCTATTCCTATATTTGGGAGACATTTTATTCAGACAGAGCCAAAGAATAAAATAGAATCCATAATAACCAGTCGCGAGTACATAAAATCCGGTCCTTTTTCATCAAACTCTAATTTTGGCGTAGCGCTTTTTGAAAATGGCCAAAAAGCATTTTTTAAGGAAATGTTGAATGAAACGCGCTTTCAATCAGAAATTCTTGGATTGGTTTCTGTTTCTTCTTATTTCTCAAATTTACAGGAACCTTTGTTTACTGATGCAAAAATAAATTTGATTTCCTATCCTTGGTATTCCGGAGATATTCTTGCAAGAAAACGATTAATGCCGATAGATAAAGATTCTTTTGACTTTTTTATGGAACTGGAGCTTCGCAGAGCGGAGGATTCACTCAATGCTTACGTTCGATCTGCTCAGGATATACTTCGCGGTTCTATAAAAGACGATATTCCTACATCAAGAATCCATGAATTGTATCATGGGCGGTTAATCGGAGATCGTTTAGAAAAATTTTATGGGGATCATAAGGTTGTCATTGGTAATGAAGAGACCTCCTTTTCTGAACTCCTTCGTTCCGCGCTGATCATTAATGGGAAGCGATATAAACCTTTAGCTGAATTGATAAAAGAAGCTACAGATATTCTTAATCCGGAAAAACTTGGCAAAGAATTACTCGTTTGCGGTTTAGGAGATGCTCATTCAGGAAATGTAATGTGTGAAAACGATCCGAATGAATATCTCTATATTGATTACGAATTTTCCGGTTTTCATTCTCCTTATTTAGATATTGCAAAGGCTTTGTATAATGATTTTTCTTTTGACATTTTTTATGCGGACAAAAAACGACTACCTCGTGAAGTAAATGTTTCTATAAGGAAAGAAAATGGTTCAGTTGTTATTGAACATAATTACGTTCCGGATGATTTAAGTAGATATATTTTGAAATCCAAAATTGAAGGAACCATTAAACCTATGCATAACGCCTTGTCTATAAACGAAGATGAAAAATGGTGGCAAATTCTTGGTTCGGCAATGCTTTGTTGCGGTTTGCTGACTCGCAATTTATCATTATTTCCGGATATTCAGTTTTGGTTGAACTTGTCTAATGCTATTGAAATGACAGATATAAAATCTTACTACGAAAAAATGGCGAATTTTTAACAAATGGCAAAATTTACTGAAAAATCAAACTGGGAGGGTCAAGAAATTACCTATACTTGGCTACCAACCCTTGATATTAAAAATTACGTACCTGTGACACAGGTATACGGCGTTTGTGTAAACGATGAAGGAAAGATCCTCATCGTAAAAGACAAACGCTGGCAAATCCCCGGCGGTACTCCGGAACAAGGAGAAACCGCAGAGGAAACACTCCAGAGAGAACTCATCGAAGAAGCGCAAGTCGAAGTTGATAAGCTCATTCCTCTCGGTGTTCAGGAGGTTCGGTACCTGAATAATCCAAACAAAGAACAGAGGGACTTATTTTATCAATACCGTTATTTGGCGATGATCACAAAAATAAATCCGACGCAGCCGGATCCTGCTACAGGAAGAGAATACGAAAGAAAATTTGTTTCGTTTGATGAGATCGATGAGTATGTAAAATGGGGAAGGATCGGTATTGAAATGTTCAAGGATGCAAGAGTCGCATATCAAGCGATGAAGAAATAAAAGAAAAATACTCCGCGACTAACGCGGAGTATTACGTATCAATTGGATACACCAAACTAATAATTTCTTCTGCTTCAGACTCTGTGTCTGTTGAATGTAGCAGGTTTTCAGCTCTTAACTTGAGATTAAGCTCATGCTGTTTCGAGTGCTTGCCATTCTCCCAGAGTAGTATTTCTTCTTCTGTTAGATCTAACCAAACAAGTTTATGTTTTTTTCTGAAGCTTTTCTTCAATCGCAGAACTTTATTGATGGCCTCATCTCCTAAAACGATCATTGCCATACACGGATTAGAGAGAATAAACTCCTCAAGATCTTTATAAAAGTGTTTTTCAAGGCAATCTCTGTAAATAACTTTTGCGATTTCTTTCGTGATGTTTATTCGCTGAAGATTTTTATAGGATAGCTTTTCTTGAGATAGTCCTGAAAGAAAATCTTCCACAAGTTCTCGTTTGAGACAATCGGGTTTAAAAAGAACAAATACTTTTTGAATGCACATAGTGCCTCCTTGTCAAAATGACGATTGTATTCTTGATATATAATATAACATTCAGTAAATGATGTCAAATTACCGAGCCTACAAAATTTTAAGAGATTATTTTAGGACTATTTTTCTTTTCTTCCATTGATTGCCTTCGCTGTTTTAAGAACTCTGCAAGCTTTGCGTTCTTTTGCTGTTTTATAACTGGAAGAGGTTTCTTTTTCAGATTATTAGAAGAGGGCAGTTCATTTTCCATTTCAACTTCTCGTGTTTCAACTTCTGACATAACTTTGTTTATCAGATCATCTTCTCCTGGAATATCGGGAGGCGGTATTCCTCCGGCAGATTTGATCATTGAGTTCCGTCCGTATTTGGTGAGCTGTCCCGTATTGAAGAGCGCCTTTGCGATGGCGATGCGATGTTCCGAGTCAATCTCGTTCACGACCAGTTCGTGTTCGTGATGTACTTTGTCGTTATAAGAATGATGGTGATTTTTGAGCCAGAATATGATGCCAGTCATATTTCCGTTTTGAATGGCGCGAAGAAGCTGGGATTCGGCAATATCGTTAACGAGCAGGCTTCCGGCAATAATCGCTTTGTCAGCTTTTTGCGCAAAGTTTTTATCTTTTTTCCGCCAATCATAATAGGTGGAACGACCGATACCGCTTCGTTCGCAGGCAAGCTGAACAATAGAACTTTTCGCAAGATGTTCTAAAAAGTCCAGTTTCTGTTTACGGGTTTTGACTCCCAGTGTTTCAAGGCGTTTTTCCTGACCTTCTCTCGGAGGGCTTTTTGATTTTTTTACAGTCATAACGGTAGTTGGTTAGCCGGATATTTTTGTCGCCTTTTTTCCTGTCGTTCGTTCCCAGCGATTTTTGATAACTTCTGCGTAGACAGGTGATTTTTCCATGATACGGCATTTCCTTCCGAGTTTGATGGAGGCAATAAGCGTTGACCCAGAACCTCCGAATGGTTCAAGAACGAGATCTCCTCGTTTTGTAAGTACTTTGATGTACGGGATAAGAATTTCAAGAGGTTTAGTACCGAAGATAATTCCTTGACCCGATGATTTTTCATCGGCGGCGATGAATTCTATAAAATCAGTCGGCTGGATTTTCTTTCCTTTTTCATAACCTTCCCAGTGAGGTTTTCCTTCCGTCGCAAAAAGCGCGTTCATGTATTCGTTTTGGAACAAAGAGTCGTCTTCGGGGCCGACGTTAAGCTCAACATCCCCGCCTGTTCCGACGAGAGAGATATCGCTTTTATTAAAAAATTTATACTTTGAACTAAAACCTTGAACGCGATTCGGCAGATGCCATGTAATGGTATTTCTGTATTTCCAATGTTTTTCAAGAGCGTTCCAAATCGTTCGCAGATTTTTCGGGTGTTCAAAAATCATGATGGAAAAGTCCGGTTTTTGAACCTTGGCTACATTGCCCATCCAGAGATCGGAAAAATTATCAGGCAGGGTTTCTGTTTCAAGATATCGTCGATTCTTTTTTAAACCGAAACCGGTCGTCGCACCTTCCTTTTCACGCGATCTTCCTTTTAAATAATTAAGAATGTAAGGTGGATCAGTGAAGCAGAAATCGGCTTTTGCTCCCTCCATAAGCTTGAGCATATCCGTTTCAATCGTGCTATCGCCGACCATAAGCCGGGAACCGTCAATTTCATAAACATCTCCTTTCTTCGCTTCTATTTTATCAATCTTGAGTTTCTTTAATTCTTTTTCAAGATCGAAGTGTTCCGGCGTTGATTCAAGAATAAAAATGTCGTCCATTTCTTCGCTTGAAAATCCGATATCGGTAAGAAAGTTTTCACCGAAATCTTTCAACAGAGCAAAATCAAATTCGCCTAAATTTTTATTCAAGCGGAGGTTCAGCTCCTTTTCCTTTTCAATATCGGTAATATGTACATACACGACTGGAATTTCTTTGAAGCCGAGACTTTTCGCAACCTTCAAACGGAAATGTCCGCCTATGACCACATTTTTTCTTTCAGGGGTGGAGTTGCAAAGGATAGGGTCGACCATTCCGAAACGCTGAATGCTTTCCGTTAGTGCTTTTACTTGTTCCTCGCTTTGTTTGCGCGGGTTGTATTCTGACGGTTTAAGCTCGTTGATTGAAACGTAAACTACTTTTAAATTGTCCATAACTTTTTAGAATTAACATATAAATCAATTTAGGTTTCAGTTTAAGTTTCGATTTAAGTGCAAACAAAAATGCCCCGAAATTGCGAACAGAGATCCGAGATCGACCGATCTCCGCTCGCGCAATTTAGGGGCAATATTTATTTATTTTCTACCGACTATGTTTTTATTTTAGTTGAAATATATTTAATAGCAAATGCGATTTTGTATTTTTTCTTGAAATTTTTGCAGGCATTGTAAATTGAAAAGGAGAGATGTCTGGCGCATTAAACTCTACCGAACCTTTTTAAAATCGCTTGTAAATTGGCGAACAAAAAGTTATCCACAGCCCCCTTCGCAAATCCCTTGAAGTAAGCTAAGGTGTTGAAGTGCAGCGATTATTCTGCTACAATTTATTAACAATTCAATATCGAGCCGACCTAACCCCTAGGAACATCAAAATTCTTAGGATATGGTTGCAAAACCTAGTAGAGATCAAAGGACTCCCAGTCAGAGTCACTCTACTAGGTCATATCTGGAAACGGGTATGGGCGGAGCCGAAAGGTTTCGTCGCAATGGCTGGGAGCCTTTTGATTGCCAAAAAGGCTCTGCCACATAAATCCTAGTAGATTTTATGTATACAAGAATTCCGGTGAAAAAACTCACTGGTTGTGAGTGTTTTCAAAATGCAGGAGACAAACAATTCTCCGTACTCGACTTTTGGCGTTATGGATTTTCGAATCTAAACTCCAACGTTCTGCGGGGTGCGCTCGCTGAGTTTCTCGTCGAAAATGCTCTTCGCGCTTCCAACCAAATCGATGTCCGTAATCCTTGGGGAGATACTGATGTCGTATCTCCCGCTGGGGTAAATATAGAAGTTAAGTGTTCTTCGTATCTTCAGGATTGGAACCAAGATAATTTTACACGCATCGTTTGGTCAGGTCTCAAAGCAAAAGAACTTTATTATTCCGAAGCAGTAAAAAAGTTGTCCGAATTAAAACCAGCAGATTACAAATCTGATGTTTATGTTCTCGCGCTTTTCAAGCATCAAGATCCTGAGACTCTCGATATCCTCAATATGGATCAGTGGTGTTTTTGGGTACTAACCAAGGAACGAATTAAAGAGATCACCAAAAATGGAAGTAGTGTTTCTTTGGTTAAACTTCAAAAGCATGGAATTGAATCTGTTAACTTTACAGAATTATCCGATTCTATTCTGCGCAGTTAATTTTTATTGAGATAAAAACGGAGATGGAAGTAGGGTAGTAAAAATGGCGGTTTGTGGTATAATCCAACCATGTTTCTCTCAAACCAGCCGGAAGAACAGCTTGAGTATTATCGCGAAATGCTCAAAACAATAGGATCTCTTTCCCGCCTTTTCTCGGAAAGCAACGAGCCATATGTTGAATACAGGATTGCAGAAAATTTATTCTGCAAATCTTTCGGCGCTAAAAACCTCTCAAGAACAGACTGCTCCGCTGATGCATCAAAAGGAAATCTCGGAATAGGAATAAAAACATTTCTTGAAAAGAACGGCGCTACTATGCAGAAGGTTGCTGAGTTCAACAGCGAGCATAATCTTTTCAGGGGTCTTGATTCCGAAGAGAAAGTAAGAAAGATAGCAGAACTGCGGAATAAGCGCATCGATACAACGAAGCGCATTTTCGGTTTGGATGATCTTATCTATCACTGCGTGACAAGGAAAAAAGGAACAATCTTGGTTTACGAAACCGGCATGGCTTCGGTTGATGTCGCAAATATAACAGGAGTGCAAGATCGAAATAATATTATCGGTTTTAGCGATGGTTTGAACGAATATTCATTCAACGTTTCCAAAAGTACTCTGTATAAAAGATTCCATACCGAAAATACAATCTTAAATCTTCCTGTTAAGATATTGGACGATCCTTTTGAAGCGCTGGAAAAAATGTTCAGCAGAGCTGAACCGATTTTAACTTTTGCGCCGATAGGAGAACTTCCTCATATTTTCCTTCCTTTGTATTCTACAAAATCCGGAGCTAAAACCGTTCCTGAAAAAAGCGGACTTAATCAGTGGAACGCCGGCGGGCGATCCCGCACACCGAACGAAGTATATATTCCTATCCCGTCTTGGATACACAGCGCATATCCGAATTTTTTCCCCGATAGAGATCAATCTTTCAATCTTATTTTACCGAATGGAGCAGAAATGAGCGCTAAGGTGTGCCAGGATAATTCCAAGGCTCTCATGAGTAACCCGAATTCTGCGCTTGGAGAATGGCTTTTGCGCGGAGTATTAAACCTGAAAGAAGGAGAGCTTCTCACTTACGGAAAACTTGAAGAAATCGGGCTTGATTCCGTTGTCATCTATAAGACTGAATCCGGAAAGTTCGACATTGATTTTACCAAAATAGGAACATACGAAAACTTTCAAAAGCAGAATCAAGCCGTTGACGAAGAAGAAGTATAATCACTTCATCGCTTCCATCATCTGCTTCGCGACAGCTTCAATAACCGTTACCGTAACTGAATTCCCAAACTGCTTATAGAGTGCTGAATCAGCGATATTTTGAGGTATTTTATAATCCGAAGGAAAACCCTGGATCCGTGCGCATTCAAGAGGAGTCAGTTTTCTGATTCCTTTTTTATCTTTCACAATCGGAACGTTATGTCCGCCAGTCCCCATATTCGCAGTTAACGTTGGGCATACGCCGCTTTTATTCTCTCGAACATACTGCCTCCTCCATTGGTAAACTTTTCCTTCTTCAGTAACGTCTTTTTTAAGCTTCTCGAACAGCGGTTTGCCGTTGTAATAATATTTTTCAGGAACATTCTTTTCGAGCAGGTGTTTTATTTTTACCTGCAATTTAACAGGTTCAGGAAAAACGAACCGATCTGCGTAGTCTTTGTTTTTAAATCCGACGATATATATCCTTTCTCTGTTCTGCGGAACATTGCCGTAGCTCATGCTGTTCAAGACCTTTGCATTAATATGATAGCCGAGGTCTTTGAGCGTCTGTTCGATTATTCTGAATGTTCTCCCGCCGTCATGGCTTTTCAAGTTTTTGACATTTTCCAGAAGGAAACCTTCCGGCTTTCTCTCCTCGATAATTCTTGCAACGTCGAAGAAAAGATTTCCGCGTCCTTTCTGGTCGTTAAACCCTTGCCTGTATCCTGCGATAGAAAATGCCTGGCACGGAAATCCTCCTAGCAGAAAATCAAATTTCGGCAGATCATCGATTCCAATTTTTCTTATATCTTCGACTACAAGTTTAGCTGTGGGAAAATTAAGATCATAGGTGAATCTGCAACTCTTTTCGTAATCATTTGCGAAAACCGTTTCAAATCCCGCGCGTTCAAAGCCGATGCGTATACCTCCGACCCCGGCAAAAAGATCTATCGTCTTGAATCCATGCTTAGCTTTTTTTGAAATCGGTTTTTCAGGCTCGCTTGAGATATTCCTCACAACTTGAACAACAACCCCTCTGACTTCTACTTCCGTTCTGAACAGAGGAAGCATATTCGGATTTCTGGGTTGAAGCCGGAACATATTATTTTCGCGGTAGAGCTTTTTAAGAGTAGCTCTCTCGTCATCAATGATGGCAACGACTGTCTGTCCGTTTTCGGCGGATGATTGTTTTTTGATTATTACTATATCGCCGTCAAAGATACCCTCGTCTATCATACTCTCGCCTTCTACTTTCAGCGCATAATATCCTCGGGGATCTTTAATGCTCGGATCAGAAATAGAAATGGTTTCTTGGTATTCTTCCAGTACATCGATCGGGGCGCCAGCTGCGATTTTTCCCAAAATTGGAATTTCTAGAATCGTTTTAATTTCTTTTTGAGGAATAAGCCCGCGCGAAGAATGCCCATCCTTCGAAAGATATCCCTTATCTTGAATGGCATTTATATGTTCATGCACGGTCGATACTGCTTTTAATTTCAGTTTCTTTCTGATCTCTTCCATCGTGGGGGAGATGCCGTTCTGAGCAAGATAGGAATTGATAAAATCGTAAACTCTTTTTTGTTTTTCAGTTAAGGTTTGCATATTTGCTCATTAAAATTATTTGCGCTACAATTTGATTATACCCGAACAAAAACCGAAAACAAAAGCAGGTTATCCACAGGTATGAAAATTTACAATGGATGTCTTTACGAAAAAGAAACGGAGCGACATCATGTCGCGCATACGGGCGAAAAATACGGGAATAGAAAAAACCGTTTTTTCATATTTGAGAAAGGAAAAGATCTATTTCCAAAGGCATTACGATAAAATAGCCGGCAAGCCCGACATCGCCCTCCCTTCGAAAAAGCTGGCAGTGTTTATCAACGGAGACTTCTGGCATGGATACAGGTTTTTCGAATGGAAAGAAAGAATTCCTCAAGAGTACTGGCGTTCAAAAATTGAAAACAACATCGCTCGTGATCAGAAGAATTATCGGAAGCTTCGGCGCATGGGATGGAAGGTGCTTCGAATCTGGGGACACGATATACGGAAAAAGCCCGAAGAGTCTTGCAGAAAAATTTGCGAGTTCTTAAGGCAACAGAAATATTTATAGGTGAGATGGCATTGGGTTAATTATTTTATAAAAAAATGATAAAAAAATTAGAAATTACGAATGTCGGACGATTTAAGTCACTAAAAACTGATGGAGATGAACAGTATTTTAAGAAAAATACGTTTATTTATGGAAAGAATACTTTCGGTAAAAGCACTCTTACTGCAGTTTTGCGGTCGTTAAAAGAAAATAATCCCGCTTATATTATCGGAAGAAAAAGCATAGGAAGTCAGAAACAGACAGTAAAAATTATTCCCGAGACGACAACTCCGATAGGAGAATATAGGTATACGACAGATGAAAACAAATGGAGTGCTGAATATAAAGACATAATTATTTTTGATAGTCATTTTGTTAGAGAAAGCGTTTATACTCATAATCAACAAATTGGACAAGAACAGCAAAAAAATATCGAGTCATTTATGCTCGGAGCAAAGGGCGTTGAATATAATACAAAGATCGGCGAGCTCGTTGAACTGATAAGTGAAAATACAAAAATTCAAGCCTCTATCAGTACTGATTATTCTAGAAGCAAGCATCTCTTAGGTGGTTTGACTTTCGAGGCCTTTCTCGGGCTTAATGAGGTTCCTGATATAGACAAGAAAATAAGCAAAGAAGAAAAAGAGCTCGATAAAATTAAGAATTCTGAATTGATTTCGAGCAAACTGAAAGCGGTAAACGCGCTCCTTAAAAGATATCAGAATTTTGACGCAACAAATATTTCCGCAAAACTTTCTGTGAACAGCGAGCTTGTTGCTGGCCATTACAATAAGCACGTAAACCATGAGGAAACAAAGCAAACGTATAGCACCTTTCTTCAATCTGGGTCGAGGTTGCGCACTCGTACGGGTATTGAGCGATGTCCATTTTGTACCCAAAAGATGACGGACGATTCGGTGAAAGAATTTTTAAATACATTAGACCTTTTTTACAATGAAAATTATAGGAAACTTCAGGTAGCGGTTAGGGATGCTGAAAACTTATTTTCAAAGTCCGGCTTTTCTGTTGAAATTGAAAAAATAAAAACCGACCTGAAACAAGCTGGGTATTCTTTGGAAATCGATTTTTCAGATGTAAACGAGTCGCTTGAATCGTGCGAGAAATCTATTTCTGCAAAAAAGGAAGATCTATCAATCGATTTTAATAACTTACCGTTTGTAGAGATTTCTACTAGAGTGATCAATCATGTTACGGTTATTGATGCAGAATTAACTAAGTTTCAAAATCCGATTGAAAGAAAAAATGAACGGGAAAATGTGCTGAAAGAGTTGAAAGCAAACAAAGAGAGATTCGGTTCATGGAAAGAGAAAAGTGATAAATATATTAAAGCAAAATTGGATAACGAAGGATTGAGTACTAAAAAGGGTATTTTGTGGGATGAATATCTGGCCTATGCAAACAGTTTGTCCACAACAATGCTCGGCGATATTAATGCAGTACTAAGCGCATGTAATTCTAATTTTACGATTCAAACCTTTAGTTTTAAGGGAAACCAAAGACAGGATCTGTTTGTTTTGAATATGGGTGGAAATCGAGTTGCCAACAATGGTGACGATTGTGAACCGACAGTTAAGAATTGTTTGAGTGATAGCGACAAATGGGTATTGGCTTTAGCGTTCTTTTTGGCAACGGTCAAAAATGATTCGATGATTAAGGTCGTGGTAATGGACGATCCGGTTTCCAGTTTCGATTCAGATAGAAAGAAAATTATCATGAATGAAATAAAAAGAATTCTTCACGACTCTGAAAAACAATTGATTCTCTTAACTCACGAAAAAGGATTTTATCATTTATTGCATAGCGAAAGAAAAGGTGATGTCTCTGCCGTTTTTCTAAAAATAGTATTGGACTCTCAACGCGGAAGCGAAATAATTTCTTGTAATCCAGATGACGATACTGATTTCATGAACGATTATAATTGCTGGATTTCGGATATGAAAAACGCTGTGAACTCTCAAGATATATCTTTTGTGAAAAATGCTCATTCTAGTATCCGCCGTGTTGTCGAACACGTTCTTAAAACGAAATACCCAATTGAAATTAAAAAAGAACTTATTACAATGGGCGCGATGCTCGAAGAGTTGGAAAAGTCCGGTGGTCCATATGAAATAAACAGCCCAAGATTAAGTATTGAGGCTATCTTACCGAACGTTACACATCATGACCATTCCGGTGTCGGGCAATATCCTGTGAGCGAGCTGGGTATTGATGATTACAAAAAAGATATCAAAGATGCTTTTAAAGTAATTAAAGTTTTATAGACATCGGTCTCTTTTTTAATAAATTCTGGGGCAAAATGGAAGTAAGAAAATATTATCTATATGCGTAACCAAGAAATTAACTCAAAAATCGTTAGCCTTTGGAATAAATACTTCAAGGGTGATACCGATGTGTATGCACCGATTTTTTATGATGAGTTCAAAAAGGGTGGCCTGCTTTTTGTCGGAATGAATCCGTCTTTCAGCTCGCGAGGATTCAAGACAATTCTTCAGAATACGGAATTCAAAGATATGGATCCAGAAACTTTTTTTAAGTGGAGTAACCTCTCTGCGAATCCTGCACTAATTGACGACTGCATCAAGGTAGAAAATTATGCATACAAAAATTATTCTCAGTATTTTGGTCGTCCTATTGAGATAGCTAAAAAAGTTGGTCTTGATTGGCAACATGTTGATTTATTCCTCTATAAGGAGACGGCGCAGAATAGCTTCGTGACTCGCATCACCGATAAGGGGAAACTAAACGAATTCGCTATCGATCAGATCTCGTTTTTTGAAGAAGTCCTTGCAAAGATTGAACCTCGGTGTGTCGTTGTCGCCAATGCCTTCGCTTCAGAGATATTGTGGAACCATATCAAAGACGACCTCATTTGGGATGAGGAGAGAGGATTCCATTGGTTCACCAAATCTGGAAAGAAGATGCCCATGTTTTTCTCTTCGATGCTTAGCGGACAAAGAGCTCTTGATCGCTGGTCATATGAGCGTCTCTTGTGGCATATAGGTAAGGCCGTCAATAAATCGGAGTAGACACTTTCCCAGTCCCTTTTTATACTGTCTATCGTGTCTATCGAGACGTGACTGAGACGCCTCAATTTGGTACACTGAAAGTACTCAAAGAACCCTTGCGGGGTCTCACTTCGCGGGGTTCGCAACTGACTCAGTCAGCACTCATATACTAAGTCAGGTGACCGAGACGCCTCCGACAAAAGGGCGACCGGTTGTCACCAGAAAAAATACCGTCTTCAAATAAAATTTGAAGACGGTATTTTTTAAATTTTCCGATATCTTGTACTTCTTCCTAAACCGATTCGTTCAATTCGCTTCATTTTTAGCAGTTTTGCAATAGACTGCACCACTGTTGGACGGGGAATTCCGGTTGCTTTTGATATTTCGAGCGGAGTGGATTCCAGAACGGTTTCCATGTATTTCCATACCAGTTGTTGCTGCTTGGATAAAAGTTTATCGGTTTCTTCTTCTGAAAGCAGTGCGACGGCTCGTTTGGATTGCTCCAGCATAACTCCAAAAAAGAAGGAGAG
The DNA here is from genome assembly GCA_943356445.1 of Candidatus Nomurabacteria bacterium. GTDB lineage: Bacteria > Patescibacteriota > Minisyncoccia > Phycocordibacterales > CAIJYI01 > CAIJYI01. Next base: position 1,417 of record CALREZ010000008.1, on the reverse strand, counting down.
CCATGGCGTTAAATCCTCGCTGTTTGTTCGAAAAGTTTTCTGGCTTTTTCTGAGCGCAAGATAATATTCCGGTTTGTTATCTTCAATAAGCTTTTCGTGTGAAATATACGGCATATACAAATAGCCCTGCTGGAGAAGCATCAGGTTGGTGAGTACGCGAGAAATTCTTCCATTGCCGTCTTGGAAAGGGTGGATATTCAAAAACTCAACAATAAAATTTCCGACGATAAGAAGCGGATGATATTTTTTTTCGAGAAACGCTTCTTGCGTCCATTCCACCAATTCTTGCATTTCTTTCGGCGTGAGATATGCTTTCGTGGTATCAAAAAGAACCCCGATTGATTCTCCAGCATTATTTATCATCTCAACCCTGTTTTCAATCTTTTTATATTCTCCCCGATGCAACTCATCTTTGTCGGTATGTTTGAGCAGTTCGCGATGAAAAAATTTTATCGTGCTTTCGGAAAAGGGTATTGACTGATATCCGTCAAAAATATTCGTGAGCAATTCATAGTATCCTTTCACTTCCTGAATATCCCGATCTTTGAATTTTTGAATAGATAACCCCCGCATCAGTTTTTCAATATCTTCATCGGACATTTGCGAACCTTCAATACGCGTTGATGCACCGGTGGAGGTAACAAGCACCGATTTTTTGAGGCGGCTCAAAATCTGCCGATCGAGTTCCGCGCCGGTTGACCACTTATTTTTCAGCTCATCAATTTCCCGAATTTGTTGTTCAAAAACCGAGGAGATCAAAGCTATTCTTTTTGAAAATCTATTGTTCATAATCTCATATAGGTTATGTATTTGATTATATCTGATTATATGAGATTAGCAAGAGGGCGACAACCACAGCCAAAACAGCCTCAAAATATCCCACACCTCTAGCCACACACTCCACAGAGACCAGAAAACCAGTCCCGCAGCCGTCATATACTAAGTCAGGTGACCGAGACGTGTTGTTTTAAGAATCTAATAATAAAAAAAAGACGCACCGAGACAGTGCGTCTTTTGAATTCAGCTTAGAGAACCGCCTCAAGCGCAAAAATTTTCTTGGCTAAATCTTGAGTCTTCAAATGCATTACCGACCATATTCGTTGATCGTTCCCATCTTTCGCTTCGCCAGTCATATAATCGAAATCTTTGTCAGCAGATTTTTGGGCTTGGACGTATTCTTCTCGAAGTCTTTTTAATTCATTCTCTACCAATTTTTTTTCTAGTTTTTGGCCGAGTTTTTTGGTTTGAAAGTACGATAAAAGTTTCATAATCATTCTCCTCTCTTAATGTGTTTTTCCTGTTTTCCATAATACTATATAAAATAATTTTGTCAAGGTCGGCGTTATGGTTCAATAGCTTGGAAACACCTAATGTGTAAAATACAAGCATGTCATACACTACAAACCCACACGCACCC